>JANWYM010000402.1 GCA_025055355.1 Abditibacteriales bacterium | reverse complement strand
CCATCCGCGTGCAACGGCGGAATTCCTGCTTCCATTATAGCCACTGGCTTAGGCTCTTAAATGGCTCGCTGATAGTTGGGACTTGCCGTTCGTCGACAATTTCAATAACTCCGCCAGCACCTTGCCCCACGAGCGCGAGGATGACGAGAGCCGTGTTGTCGCCGCATGGACGCATCCCTCCGATGCCCTATTCTACCGACAATTTCAGGGATTGCGGTCGCGCGCCTTCTGCTCAGTGGAGTGGGATTTGGCCTCTGCAGGGAATCCCCTACTTGCGTCGCCCTGCAACTTTCTGGGCGGGAGGGTGTCCAAATGTGCCAGGTTATCTTTCCTTACTCTAACAGGGGGGAGTTCATCATGTTCAAGATTGAAGGGGACTTTGCGTATCGCAACTGCGCGGGCATCAGTCGTCGCAGTTTTCTGCACGCGGGATTTTTGGGCTTCGCGGGGCTGGCGTTGTCCGACCTGCTGCGCCTCAAGGCAGCGGCGGCAGAAAAAGGTCGCCCCACGAAAAATAAGTCCGTCATCCTCATCTGGTTGGACGGCGGTCCGAGCCACATCGAGACCTACGACCCCAAACCCGACGCCCCGCCCGAATATCGCGGTCCGTTCGGCGCCATCAAAACCAACGTGCCCGGTATTCTTTTGTGTGAGAAGTTGGAGCAGCACGCAAAGCACGCCGACAAGATGGCGTTCATTCGCTCCGTCCATCACGACAACGGCGACCACTTCGCCGCCGCTCACTGGATGACGACGGGCTACTTCGGCTCCAACGCAGCGAACCTTCCCCAGCAGTATCCGTCCGTCGGCTCCATCGTAGCGAAGGTCAAAGGGGCGAACCAGCCGGAGATGCCCGCCTACGTCGGTCTGCCCGCCGCTCAGACGATTTATCTGTTTCCCGGCTACATGGGTTCGGCTTACCTCGGGCCGGCTTACAACCCCTTCGATGGCGACCCCGACCACAAATACATCGGCGCGACCAGCAACGCCAAAATCGGCACGCACCCGATCTTCAAAAGCAACACGGCGCGGGTGCGCCTGAGCCACCGCATCAGCGTGCTGGAAAAATACGACCAGTTCCGCCGCGAGGTGGAGAAGAACGAGGCGTTAGCCGCTGCCGACCAATATACGCAGAAAGCGGCGCAGATTCTTCTCAATCCGAACGTCCGCAAAGCCTTTGATTTGGACGCCGAGCCGCCGAAGATTGCCGAGCGCTACGGCACCAGCCCATGGGGACGCTACACGCTGTTGGCGCGGCGTTTGGTGGAAAACGGCGTCACGTTCGTCACGGTGGACATGCCCCACTGGGATGACCACGCGGCGATCAAGGAGAACATCGAGCCGAAACTGGTCGCGCTGGACCGCGCTGTGGGTGGACTCATGCAGGACTTGAGCGAGCGGGGGATGTTAGAGGATGTTCTCGTTGTGGTGATGGGCGAGTTCGGGCGCACGCCGCGCCTCAACAACGGCTTGCCCGGCGACTCCCGCCCCGGGCGCGACCACTGGGGGAATGCGATTTCCGTGATGATGGCGGGGGGCGGCTTGCGCGGCGGTCAAGTCGTGGGCGCGACCAACGAGCGCGGCGAACACCCCACCGACCGCCCCTTGACGCCGCCGGACATCTTAGCGACGATCTACCACGTGCTGGGCATTGACCCAACGGAGGAATTCCCGAATTACGAGGGCAGACCCATCCCCATCCTACGCACGGGCGAACCGATTCGAGAGTTGATTTAGCGTTTCGTCACCTTCGACTGAGAGACCTGTGGGGAACTGGACTTTTGCGTTTTGCCCTCTCCGGCGAAAATGCCTCTCATAGCGAGCGCAGCGAAGCCATCCATCCCCTGCCGAGGAGACGACTGCAGCGGAGGGGAGGGCTTCGCTGCGCTCGCTATGACATAAGGAGCGAGGGCAAAAAGCCCCGCCGAACCGCTCTCGTGACTCCCCTCCCTTTGGGGGCGAGGCGCGAGTCATGATGGCAACCGCATAACTCGTGGGTGAATTATCCGCCGACAAGCTCGCGGCAGTTAAGGCACAGCGTCGTCCATGGCAGCGCCTCCAGCCGCGCCGGTTTGATGGGCTGCCCGCACATCTCGCAGATGCCGTAAGTGCCTTCACGCAGACGCTCCAAGGCGCGGTTGATGTCATTTAAACGCTGCTGCAATTCGTTCCAGTGCAGTAAGTCTTGTTCCTTCTCCATCAAGGCTGTAGCGGCGTCCGCCGACGCGCTTTCATCTTCAGCGCCCTCTTCCAGCCACACTGAGCGGTCGTCACCTTTCCATCCCTTGCGAAGGCGCTGACGCTCTCGCATCACTTTGGATTTTTCTTCCTCTAATAACGCTTGGAAATGTTTCTTATTCACTGTGATTTCCACCACCTGTTTCTCATGGGCTCTGATCCCTGTGATGTTCCCGCAAAGCGCATGCCGCGAGTGGTATTTACCCTATAATAGATTTATTCTGAACAACGCTGTTAATGATTTGCATCGGGCGGTCTTTCGGTTTATAATGTCTATCACTCGATCCATTGAGGTGAGCGGACGTGAAGTTACGCATCGGTTTGCCCAAAGGCAGCCTGCAAGAGGCGACGGTTCGGATGTTGGGCAAAGCAGGTTACAAGGTCACAGTGGAATCGCGTTCTTATTATCCCCACATCGATGACCCCGAGTTGGAAGGGGTGTTGATTCGCGCGCAGGAGATTCCGCGCTACGTGCAGGACGGTATCATTGACTGCGGCATCACGGGCGAGGACTGGGTGCAGGAGACCGAAGCCGACGTGGTGCGGGCGGCGGAACTCGTTTACTCGAAACAGACGAACCAGCCCGCCCGCTGGGTCGTCGCCGTCCACCATGACGCGCCGTTTCAGGGCGTGGAGGATTTACAGGGCAAGCGTGTGGCGACGGAGTTGGTCAACGTCACGCGCAAGTTCCTGCAAAGTCGCGGCGTCACCGCGCACGTCGAGTTCTCGTGGGGCGCGACGGAAGTGAAAGTGCCTGACCTCGTGGACGCCATCGTGGAAATCACCGAGACCGGTTCGTCGCTGCGCGCGAACAACCTGCGCATCATCGAGACGGTCATGACCACGACGACGCAACTCATCGCCAACAGGCAATCCTGGCAGGACGACTGGAAGCGGCGCAAGGTCGAGAACCTCGCTCTGCTCCTACTCGGCGCGATTGCCGCCGAGGATAAAGTCATCCTGAAAATGAACGCACCGCGCGCGCGACTCAAAGACGTGCTGGCGATTCTGCCCGCGATGAAGAACCCGACGGTCGCCAACCTCAGCGACGAAGCGTGGGTCGCCGTCGAAGCCGTCGTTGACGAAAAAGTCGTCCGCGAACTGATCCCCCAACTCAAAGAGGTGGGCGCGTCGGGGATTATCGAGTTGCCGTTGAACAAGGTGATTCCGTAGAACGGCAAGGCGGGGCGCGGCGTCTAAAGCAACAGTCGCTCGACGGCTGTGGCTACGGCGCAAGAGCGGCGCGAAGGGGGAACACAAAAGTCGACTCATAGCGAAGGAACAGGCAGTCACTCTTGCACTAAGGTAATAACGGTCTCCCAGCCGTCATTGCCCACCGTTGCAGTAGAGGATGAAGCCACTATGACACACGGGGATTTACTGCGCATCGCCACGTTGCTGGTCGCCCTGTTAGGGCTTTACGTGATGTGGGTCGGCTTGCGGCAGACGCGGCAGCTGATTCGCGCCGCGCCGCGCCGCCGCCGCTGGCGGTTTCTGCCCCGCCTCATGCTGCTGTTCGACGGCGCGTTTTGCGCCTGCGCCTTGCTGATTCTAAGCAACTTTCTGATGTTGCCCCTGCGCGTTGCCGTCAATGCCGTCGTCGTGTCGGGTGTGACGCTGTTTCTGTTGACCGTGCTCGTGGCGTTCACCCTCCCGCGCTTGAAGGAACTGGAAGCGCAGGCGATCCTCGACAGCCTGACCGGTCTGTTCAACCGCCGCTACGTCGAGATGGCGCTGGAACGGGAAATCCAGCGCTGGCGGCGCTACCGCGCTCCCGTGACCTGCCTGATGATTGACGTTGACTACTTCAAATCCATCAACGACCGCTATGGGCATCCCACTGGCGATTGGGTGCTGCGCGAGGTCGGCAAGGTGTTGAAGGACGGCGTGCGCACGACGGACATCGTGGGGCGCTATGGGGGCGAGGAGTTCATCGTGCTGCTGACGAACACCGATGCGCGACAGGGACGCGCGCTGGCGGAGCGCTTGCGCGCGGCGGTGTCGGCGATGCGGCTGCCTTATCCGCCCAAGTCATCTCCCAACATACAGAGCGGTGGGGCACTGAAACTCACTGTCAGCATCGGCTTGTGCGGCTTGCACTATGAGCGCGAGGAGTTCACGGCGAGCGAGGTCATTCGGCGCGCCGACGATGCGCTGTATCAGGCGAAACGGAACGGGCGCAACTGCGTGGTGTCTTACGTGGACGGTCAGGAGGTGGCACAGCAGTTGCGGGCGGGGTAACTCTC
>JANWYM010000401.1 GCA_025055355.1 Abditibacteriales bacterium | reverse complement strand
TCCGTTGACTGCCACCCGTTAAAAGGATGCAGCCTTTCGCGTTCACCACCGAGAGTGTTTTTTACACCGCCGAGCAAGCGATAAATGCGCTGCGAGAGGTGCCTTACGGCTTTTTCCTCGATAGCGGCATGGACCCCAGTGCCGAAGGACGTTGGGGGCGATACTCGTTTGTGGGCATGCTGCCGTTTCTCATCCTGCGTGGCAAAGGGTTGCAGATGGAAGTTATCACCGCTCAGGGGTGTGAGCAGCGCACTGCCAATCCGTTCGACGTGCTGCGCGAGTTGCTGAAGCGATTCCAGTTGCCCGACCCTCCCGACACGCCCGCGCTCCCCGGCGCCGCCGTCGGCTACCTCGGCTATGACTTGCGCCACTTCGTCGAGGAACTCCCGTGCCGCGCCTCAGACGATTTGCATCTGCCCGATCTCTACCTCGCCTTCTACGCGCGCCTCATCACGATGGACCACCACACCGGCAAAGCCTATGAAACTCGCTACGTCCCGCCCGACCCGCCCTCGTTCATTGACCTGCCTCCCGTCTCACGTTTCACGTTTCACGCCTCGCGTTTCACGCCCCACGTTTCACGCCCCGTGTTTCACGCCAACTTCACGAAAGAGGCCTACCTCGCCGCTGTGCAGCGCGTCAAGGACTACATCGCCGCCGGGGACGTTTATCAGGTCAACCTCTCGCAGCGTTTCGCTATGCCGATAACAATGACGCCAGAGGACCTTTACCTGCGCCTGCGCGCCATCAACCCCGCGCCGTTTGCGGCGTTCCTCAAGTTCCCGGAGTTTTCTATCCTGAGCGCGTCGCCGGAGAGGTTCCTGCACTTCGACCCGCGCACGCGGCGCGTTCACACCCGCCCCATCAAAGGCACCCGACCGCGCGGGCAAACCCCTGAAGAGGATGAACGCTTGGCGCGGGAACTTCTGGACAGCGAGAAGGACCGCGCTGAGCATGTGATGATCGTAGATTTGGAACGCAACGATTTGGGGCGCGTCGCAGAAACAGGTTCGGTGCGCGTCCGCGAGATGGCGACGCTGGAGAGGTTCCCGACGGTGTTCCATCTGACCTCGACGGTGGAGGCGACGTTGCGCGTAGATCAAGACCCCGTGGACTTGCTGCGCGCTACCTTCCCCGGCGGTAGCATCACTGGCGCGCCGAAGATCCGGGCAATGGAAATCATTGATGAGTTAGAACCGACCACACGTGGGGTTTACACGGGTAGCATCGGTTACTTTGCTTTTGATGAGCGCATGGACCTGAACATCGCCATCCGCACACTTGTCGTCAAAGACGGCATTGCCTACTTCCAGGTCGGTGGAGGCATCGTCGCCGACTCGGAGCCAGAGGCGGAGTATCAGGAGACGTTAGATAAGGCAGCGGCGATGATGAGGGCAGTCGGGTAGGAGGAAATTGAGAAGTTGGGGAATTGGGGGATTGGGGAATTGGGAAATTGGGAAATTGGGGAATTAGGAGATTGTGAAACGTATGGGGTGTTTGTTTCCCAATTTGTCAATCTCCTAATCTTTTCACATGCGAGGGTTCTATCACAAACTTAAACTTATCTTTCGGCTCGTTTTGCCCTTCGTGTTATGGTTGCTCCTCGTCTGCTACCCCAATCCTTTCATCTTCTTCCGTAACTTCGCGCGCTATGTGCGGTTTCCCATTGACCCAGCCATCATCCGCGACATCAAGAAGCCTATTCCCGATGAGCCAAGTCAGATAGAGAAACTCGTCTACCGCCTTGTGCCTTACGAATTCGATTGGAACACCTACGGGGTGCCGTGGATGATGCCGACGCCAAGGGAAGTTTTGCAGGCAGGCAAGGGCGACTGCGAAAGCCGCGCCGTTGTGCTCGCCAGCCTGCTGCACGCTAAGGGGATTCCATACGACATCAAAGCGAGTTTCACGCACCTGTGGGTGGACTATCCGCGCAAAAAGCCCAATCGCGCCGAGAATGACGACATCGCTTACATCGGCAAGCGTCAGGGCAAACTGTTCCTCAAACCCCCCACCCTGCACCAGTGGGGCGAGCAGTTCGCCATGCAGAAAGAAGCGCTGTGGGAGAAGATGCCGCCGCTGCGCAAACTGCTGCTGCTGGGAGGTTGGGCAGCGTTGGGCGTGTGGACGATGCGGCGGAAGGGTAAGTTAGCACGTTAACACGTTGACACGTTAGCACGTTGGCACGTTAGTACGTTGAAATGTTGAACGTGCCAACGTGCCAACGTGCCAACGTAAAGGAGACCGATGATGAACTTACTCGTCCTCTGCACCGACACCTTTCGCGCTGACTATCTTGGCTGCTATGGCAACGACTGGATTCAGACACCCTACCTCGACAGACTCGCCGCTGAGGGTGTGCGGTTCAACGACTTCTACGGTGAGGGGCTGCCGACGCTGCCTGCGCGGCGCGTGTTTTACACGGGGCGGCGGATTTTCCCGTTCCGTTATGTTCCGCAGAAAAGCGACCAAGTGCAACTGCCCGGCTGGCATCCGCTGTTCGATGAGGACATTACGCTGGCAGAGTGGTTGAGCGAGCGCGGCTACGTGACTGGACTCATTAGCGACCTGTATCACATGATGAAACCCGGCAAGAACTTCCATCGCGGGTTTCAGTCGTGGCAGTGGATTCGCGGGCAGGAGACCGACCCGCTGGTGCCGACGCGCGCCGACGACCTCGACCTGTCGCGCTACCTGCGTCCCGAAACACCGCCCGACGCGCCGGTCCGTCGCATGACCGCGCAGTATCTCAACAACCGCGCCTGGTGGAAAAGCGAAGCGGACCACTACGCCGCGCAGGTCATGCGGGCGGCGGCGGATTGGATGAAAAACTATGGACACAAAAAGCCGTGGATGCTGTGGGTGGAAAGTTTCGACCCACACGAGCCGTGGGACGCGCCCGCAGAGTTCGTGGACAAATACTGCCCCCATTACGATGGACGGGAGTTGATATGGGCGCCCGCCTTCACTCGCGACTGCACGCCCGAGGAGTTCGCGCGCATCAAGGCGCACTACGCGGGCGAATGTTCACACGTGGACAAGTGGTGCGGTTACGTCCTGGACACGCTCGACGCGACGGGGTTGAGGGATGATACGCTTGTTGTGTTCACCTCCGACCACGGCTGCATGATGGGCGAGCAGGGGGAGATTCACAAAGGCACGGACCGGGTGCGGATTCAAGTGTCGCGCTGCCCCCTGCTTATCCGTCATCCCGACGCCGCCTTTGCAGGCAAGGTGGTGAACGGTTTCATTCAACATCACGACCTGATGCCGACGCTGTTGACGCTGTTGGGCGAGCCAGTGCCAGCACGGTGCAACGGCGAAAACTTCTGGACGCTGGTGACGGGCGAGCGCAGCGGCGGTCTGCGCGACACAGTTATCACCGCCTTCGGCTGGTATGCCAGCGTGCGGACGAAAGATTGGAACTATCACACTGCTTGGGCAACCCCCCCACACGGGCGCGTCCGCCCGCCGGAACTCTACGACCGCCGCGCCGACCCTGAAGAACTGGTCAACGTGATTGATCAACATCCCGACGTGGCGCGGGAACTGCAAGCGCGATTGGACGAGGTTCTCCGAGACCGCACGACGCTCGGCAGCATGGGCGACGCCGAGACGCCGGCAGCGGTGCCGGGGGTAAAGTGGTAAGGTCATCGGCGCATCACGCGAAGGCGTTATCCGTCGGGGTTTTTCAGCCGTTGCTGGGGCGATGTCAGCGTTCTATCGCCAGCGCAACCGCGCCGCGCACGCCCGCGTCGTAGCCAAGTTGGGCGGGGACGATTTGCAGATGACGGTTGTAAAGCGGCAGGCAGTAGTGTAACACGCGCTCGCGGACGGGACGGAGGAGAACATCACCGACTTCCGAGACGCCGCCGCCCAAAATGACCATCTGCGGGTTGAGCAAACTAACGGCGTTGCCGATGGCGTGGGCGAGGTAATGGGCGCTCTCCTGCACGATCTGCTGCGCGAGGGCGTCGCCGTTGAGGGCGGCGGCAAACACTTCCTCGGACGTGCAGGTAGCGGTCAGCGATGTCGGCGCGCCGAACGCCTTCACTTGCTCGCGGGCGCGGAGGGCGATGTAAGGTCCGCTGCACAACGCCTCCAGACAGCCGCGCTTGCCGCAGGTGCAGACGGGACCGTGCGGGTCAATGACGGCGTGACCGATTTCGCCCGCGCCGTTACAAACTCCGCGCACGAGCCGCCCTCCCGCAATCACACCGCCGCCGATGCCGGTACCAATGTTGATATAAATGAGGTCGTCCACGCCCCGTCCCGCGCCGAACCGCCACTCACCTAATGCGCCCGCGTTGCAGTCGTTGTCCACAACGACGGGGCGATGAAAGGCGTCTTCAAGGATGCGCTTCAACGGCTGGTTCTCCCAGCCCGCCACGTGGTGTGAGAGCAGCACCGTGCCAGTGCGGTAATCCACCGGACCGCCGAAGCCAACGCCGATGCGCACGACCTCCACGCCGCGCTGAGTCGCCTCTTCTAACAGCGAG
>JANWYM010000400.1 GCA_025055355.1 Abditibacteriales bacterium | reverse complement strand
GTTTCATCGGTGCGGGGTGGTGGGCGACGTCGAATCACATGCCGATTCTGGCGCAGCGGGAGGACGTAGAACTCACAGCGGTTTGTCGTCTCGGCAAAGAGGAACTGCGTGTGGTGCAAGAGAGATTCGGCTTCAAATACGCGACGGAAGACTATCGGGCGATGCTCAACGATGTGGAGCTGGATGCTGTCGTTGTGGCGTCGCCGCACACTTTGCACTACGAGCACGCCCGCGCCGCGTTAGAGCGAGGGTTGCACGTGATGTGCGAAAAGCCGATGTGCACGCAAGCGGCGCACGCCCGCGAACTGGTCAGAATCGCGCAAGAGAAGCGTCTGCATCTGCTCGTCCCCTACGGCTGGCATTACAAGCCGTTCGTTCAGGAGGCGAAGCGGCAGATGGACGCGGGCGCAATCGGAGAAGTCGAATACGTTCTGTGTCACATGGCGTCGCCGATTCGCGCCCTGTTGAGCGGTGCGCAGGTGAAGATGGATGAAATCGAAGGACAGGCGAGCGGTTCGCTGTTCGACCCCAGCCCGTCCACGTGGGCGGACCCGCGCATTGCCGGCGGTGGCTACGGGCACGCGCAGATTTCGCACTCGTCGGGGATGCTCTTCTGGCTGACGGGGTTGCAGGCGCACAAGGTGTTTGCGATGATGACCGCCCCGCAATCGCGGGTGGATCTGTATGACGCGGTGACTGTGCAGTTTACCAGCGGAGCAGTGGGCACAGTGTCTGGTGCAGGTACAGTTCCCACAGACCAAACATTTCAGGTGGACCTGCGCCTCTTCGGCACAGAAGGGATGCTGTTGCTCGACTGCGAGCGGGCGCGGATGCAGGTGCGCCGCCACGACAAGAAGCATTATACAGTGGAGGTTGCCGTTGACGCAGGCGGTTACAGTTGCGAAGGTCCGCCGCACAACTTCGTAGATTTGATTGTCGGCAAGACCGATATCAACTGGGCGCCCGGAGAAGCCGCGATGCGGTCGGTGGAACTGCTGGACGCGGCGTATCGCTCGGCAGCGTCCGGGCAGGTCGAGGTCGTTTGATCAATCACGCGATGAGATCACAATTCCACGTCTTCGTCCAGCAACAGGGTCACGGCAACATTCCCCATCGGCGTCTCAATAGCATCGTTACAGGCGGTGTTCTCCTGCTCCTCATCCCCCTCGTTTACAGCGGCGGGCTGCGCCGACCGCCCCACTTCGACGACGCATGGCTGCTGTCCATGAGCACGTGGTCATGGGAGTCCGTGCGCTCCGCGTTCGACCCGTGGCACGGTTGGTTCTATCGCCCGATGCAAATTCTGGAGTTCATGCTGGCGCAGAAGATTTTTGGACAGGTGTTGTGGGGACATCGCCTCGTCAACATGGCTCTGTTCTGGCTGACCTGCTGGCTGCTGTTTCTGTTCCTGCGGCGGGTTTTTACTTCGGCGTGGACGGCGACGGGCGCGGCGGTTTTGTTTGCGGTTTATCCGGGGCATCGGGAGGTGGTTTTTTATCCCTGCGTATCGGCGACGATTTTAGCGGGATTGTTCTGGCTGAGCGGGATGCTGGCGTTTCTGAACTGGCAGGAAAGACGGCAAGCACGGTGGTATGCGTTGATGCTGTTGTCTGCGCTGTGCGCTTTTTTGTCGAAGGAGGACGCGCTGGGGCTGCCCTTGGCTTTGGCGGCGCTGCAATGGTGGTTGGGGAAAAAGCCCGAGCGGCGCGACTGGTTCGGCGCGCTGCCGCTGCTCGTCTTCTGGCTCGGTTGCGTCGCGCTGAGTTACACGGCGTATCAGCACCACCGCACCGCCGGCGTCGTGGCGACGGGCATTCGGATGCCGAAGCCGAACGCGCTCCACTGGTTCGCGCTGGAAGGTTCTTTGCTGTGGACGATAGCGACAAACGACCCAACCGTCGGGCATGAGACGTATCGCATGGTGGGTTGGGCGTTGGAGAAAGCCGTCGTTGTGGCGGTGCTCTGCGCGCTGTTGTGGTGGCGCGGCAATTCGACCATGCGGTTCGGGCTGCTGTGGCTGATAGCGGCGACGCTGCCGTTGGTGGGAGCGATTGGCTTTTACGTTTTCTTCTCCAGCCGCTTCTGGTTTTTGGGCGCGATGGCGATGTTGTGTATCGCGGGGGCGTTGTGGGAAACATGGGAGCACAAGGCGGGAACGGAGACTCTGCCCTACTTTCAGTTCGTTGCGCTGGTGGTGGGTGTGGCGGCGCTGCTGCCGATGCCAGCGGAGATAGCGGGCGACGTGACCTGTTGGGTCTGGTTGCCGTTCATCGTTCTGACGCTTATTGTGAACGGGGGCAGTCGGTTCATGCAGCAGTTCCACGCGGGCAAGTCGGCGCTGACCCAATCCGTGCAACTGCCGCGCGAGTGGCGGGGCGTGCTGCCGTTCGTGCTGTTAGCAGTTGTTGAGTTTTTCTTCCTGCGCAACGTCATGTGGGTTGAATTGCTCATCCTCGCTATCGTTCTTCTCGCGGTATGGGCGGGAGCGGAGCGGTGGTGGGTAGCGGTGGTGGCATTGATGGGCATGGTGCCTTTGTCGTGGGGCATGGCGGCGGCGTTTCTCGCCGCGCCGATTTTATGGCGTGTGCGCTGGTTCGCCTATCGTCCCCCGATGTTGCCTGTGGTTGCCCTTGTCGGCATCGTCTGGGCGGTCATCACCTTCCAGGGCGCTGCGCGCATGTTCGACCACCGCGAGAAAATCGCGGAGCGCTTCCCGCAGATTTACGAGCGGATGAGTTGGTGAGAGGCTGTCAGGGCGAGCGGAGCGCAGCAATCCCCGCTGTTAAGATTGCCGCGCTGCGCTCGCCATGAGAGGCAAGTCGCGTTGAAAGATGCAACCGTCGAAGAGCCTATCCGAAAACCTTACTGTCCCGCCTCGTAAGGGGGGCCGTAGAAGGTTGTCGGCTTACTTTGACCTCCCCCAACCCCTCCTTATCAAGGAGGGGAGTCAACCTCCCCCAACCCCTCCTTATCAAGGAGGGAGTTCGGATAGGCTCGAAGTGGGGCTGGCAGGGATGCGCCGCCCCTACAAGTTGCAAATTCTACTAATGCGGGCAAAGAATCTATGAACCCCATTAAACTCGGCATTATCGGCTGTGGCGCGATTGCGCAGATACAGCATCTGCCAAATCTGGCGGGGCTGCGAGAAGAGTTCGATGTCACGATGGTCTGCGACGTTTCGCCGGCTCTGGCGCAGTGCGTGGCGGAGGTGTTCCGCGTCCCGCAGCACACGACGGATTACAGGGAACTACTCGGGTCTGACGTGGACGCCGTGCTGCTCTGCCACACCGACCCGAAAACAGAGGTCGCAGTGGCGGCGTTTGAGGCAGGCAAGCACGTCTTCATCGAGAAGCCAATGTGCTTCTCGCTCCAAGAAGCCCATGCCATCATCGCGGCGGCAGAGCGTTCGGGTAAGGTGGGCATGGTTGGATACATGAAAGTTTACGACCCCGCCTACGAAATCGCTCAGCGCGAGGTAGAGGGCATGGAGGACGTGCGCTTTGTGCAGGTCAATCATCTGCACCCTGACAACGGGCTGCACCTGCGGCAATTTCGGCTCAAGCGGTTCGACGACGTGCCGCCTGACGCGCGCGCGGCGGTGCACGCCGCCCGCCAAGCCGCGCTGCGCGAGGCGATTGGTGACGCGCCACCGCATGTCGAGCGCGCTTTCTTCGTGCTGGCGGGCAGCATGATTCACGACCTCTACGGCTTGCGCGTTCTGTTGGGTGTGCCACGGCGCGTGGTCAGCGCGGAGATTTGGAACGACGGTAGCGCCATCACGACCACGCTCGCCTACGCCAACGGCGCGCGCGGCGTGGCGACGTGGGTGGACCTCGCGCATCTGTGGGACTTCAGGGAAACGCTCGAGGTTTACGGCGATTCCAAGCGCGTTCTGCTCTCCTATCCCACTGGCTTCGCGCGTGGCATCCTCTCTACTGTGACCGTTTACGAGATGGACGCTCACGGGGCGACGCACCGCCGAGAACCCACCGTCGCTTGGGAAAGTGCGTTCGTCCGCGAACTGCGCCACTTTCACGCGTGCATCGTGCACGGCACGCCGCCGCGCACGTCCGTCGCTTCCGCGCGGGAGGACGTGGCGTTGATAATTGACATCGTGAACGCTTATCGCAGGAGGCAAGAATGACGAAGATGTAAAAAAGAATCATGCCATCTATCATCAACCACATCAAATCCAGCCACGATGTCCAAGCCGTTCTGGCGCTGCTCGCGCTGGCGTCGCTGCTGTTCGCGCCGATGGTCGGCGGCGGGCGAGCGTTCTACTGGGCGGATTACGCGCTCGTCTTTTATCCGTGGCACGTCTTCAAACAACAATGCCTGCGGGAAGGCGCGCTGCCGCTGTGGAACCCTTACGTGCTGGGCGGGATGCCGTTCGTAGGGAACGTGCAGTCGGCGGTTTTTTATCCGCCGAATTGGCTCACCTTGTTAGTCGCTCCGCATCGTGGGTTCTTGTTCTCAGCGTGGCTGCACGTGGCGCTGGCG
>JANWYM010000003.1 GCA_025055355.1 Abditibacteriales bacterium | reverse complement strand
GCGTCAATCCAGTCCTTGTTCTCGTAGTAATACTCAAGCGCTTCCTGCACGGCTTCCAGCGGCAGGTCACGGTCACGCGCCACTTCTTCTGGCGACCGTCCGCTCACGACGATGTCTGCCACGAGGTGCCAAACCAAGATATTGGCTCCCTTGATGCCCAGTTGCTTTGTGTGCTTCTTACGAGGCTTTGGTTCAAGCCACCTGTAAGTGTTCTCCGCGCTCATCATCATCACCTCTTCGATTATACTCGATGACGGCGGGATAAGCAAAAGCCAAGTCATTGTCACCTTGTCACCTTGTCACCTTGTCACTGGTTACTGGTTACTGGTCACTGGTCACTGACCGCGGTCTCCCCTCCGCCGTCGGGGCATCCTCAACAGCGCGCGGGCGTCCTGGGGGGGGTCGGCGTCTCCGCCTCCGCCGCGCGGCAGCCCTGCCGTTGCCGCCGTTGCCTTCTCTATCTTCGCTGTGAAGAAATCCTTGCGCCGTGTGGCGCAGGCGGCGGATCCCGTGTTATAATACTTCTCGCAGCACGATGAATGGAGGGAACGTCAATGGCAACACCGCCTTATCAGGAACTTATTTTGGAGGGCATCCGAGGGCTGCCCGAAGAGTCGCTCGCTGAGATTGTGGACTTCGTTTACTTCGTCCGCAAACGGGCGATTCAGCCGCAAGCGTTTGAAGAGGAGTTGCGGAATCTCCTGTTGTGTCACGAATTAGCCCAGTTGAGCCGTGACGAGGGAGCCCATCTGGAAAGGGAGTTTGAAGGCTATGACCAGCGCTACCCGCGCCAGTGAGTTTGTGACGGACACCATGGCTCTGGTGCTGCGCTTGGAAAGCCGCCGCATGGGAACAACCTCTCTGAGAAGTCAAGGATCAGCATTTCGTTGAACGACGTTGTAGACTACATGACTCGGTATCCGAACTGCAAGGAGTATCCCCTGAGCCTTGCCGTCGTCCAGTCGGCAGCCCCAATCAGCGACATCCCCGAATTGCACGACCGCTTGATTGCAGCCACCGCGCGTCTGCTCAATTTGGAATTGATGACGAACGACCCCGTTATCCAAGCATCCGCCTTCGTCAGAACGGCCTGGTAAGACATTCCGCAGCACACTGCTTGCACTGTCACCCTATCATTATGGGATTCGGAATTTGGGATAATGTCCATGAGGTTCGCTCATTATGAGTCCTAATCTGCCTCCCGTTTCATCCACCTCCGCGTCAATCCACTCTTTATTGGCGTAGTAGTGGTTCAACGCCTTCTGCACGGCTTCCAATGGCAGGCGATAGTTCCACGCAATATACTCAGGCATCTCACCACTTACCACAATGTCCGCCACGAGGTTCCACACAGTCATGTTCCGCCCCTTGATGCCCCACTGCTTTGTGAACTTATTGTAAGGCTTCGGTTCAAGCCACTTGTAAGTGTTCTCCACGCTCATCATCACCCCTTTGCGATGACAGCGGGGCAGGCAAAGGTCAAGTCGTTGTCACCCTGTCCCTGGTTACTGGTTACTGGTCACTGGTCACTGACCGCGGTCTCCTCTCCGGCGTCGGGGCGTCCCGACGCCGTCGGCGTCTCCGCCTCCGCCGAGCCGCGCCCGTGACTCCCCTCCCCTTGGGGGAGGGGTTGGGGGAGGGGAAAGATAGGGAGGGCAACCGCGCCACTCCTGTTTGGTTCTGTCACAGGATAATCCGTGTCCTCCAGGCTATCCGTGAACAGCGATTCCCGTCTCTCCCACCTTCAAATCAAATGCCACGAACGTCGTCTTACCTTCAACGAGAAACGTCCCGCTCCGAAAATCGCGCTGCGATTGCACCTGTCGTAAGTCGTTGCCGTTGACCTGCACACGCTTCGCCGCACAGTCGTCGAGGGAGAGCGTGAAGTTGCTCGTCGGAAACTGCGTCGCAATCTTCACTTCACCCAATTTCCCAGTTTCCCAATTTCCCAACTTGATGTCGCTTAACTCCCGCGCCATCCAGTAGTGCCCGATCTCGGAGTTTTTCATCCATAGCGTCTTCGTGCCGTCGGGGTCGTAGGCGTCGAGGCGACGCTTGACTTCTTTGAGGACTTTGAAGCCGATTTGGTCGTTGACGTAAAAGCACGGCCAGTGTCCCGTGAGAACGCAGGGGAGTCCGACTTTCAGCACCTCCACGCAGCGTCCGCCTTGCAGGTCCTTGGTGATGAACAGGTCAGGGTCGGCGGTGTCGTAGCCGGTCGCCCCGAACCAGTCGCCCGCGCAACTGACGATGCTGGCGATGGCGATGCCCTTGTCCTTTTGGGCGTGACGAATCGGCACGCGGGGTGGGTTCTTCGTGTCAAGCCGCAGAAAATAGAATGGGCGCGGGTTGTTGTTCACACGCAGTGAAGCATCTAAGACCGCTTGGGCATACGCTTCCTCTTTTTTGCCCCCAAACCCGCCCGGGCTGGTCACGCCTTCGCACGGGAAACCCGCGTCTTTGAGCAACTGCATCGCGGCGGCGATGTAGTCGGTCAGTAACTCCAGCGGTGGATCCGCCCACTCCACCTGCTCCCACTCTTCGGTGAACTGCCACGTTTTCAAATCAACGACGTGCGTGTGCGTCATCATTTCGGGCGTGAGGTCGAAGTTCTTCCAGATGACCTCGCGGTAAACGCGCAGCCACTCGTCAAACTCGCGCTGGGGGAAATCGGGGAAGCCTCTGTCCACGCGCCCGATGCCCGCCGGGTAGGGAATCAGACTGTATTTGCCCCGGATGCCCTGCTCGCCGCACCACTCGCCCCACGCTTGAGCGAAGGCGGCGGGGATGGTGTTAGGCATGAGAGGCAACTTGTCGTAATGTTTCTCCCATCCCATCGGCGGCTTGTCGGGCTGATGCTTCACCCGCCAGACGTGCCGCTGTTGAATCCAGTAGTAAGCCTTGTTGATCACCGGGCAAGAGTCGTCAATGATCAACGACAACGGCGTGCGCCGCAGTGGATTGGATACGGCAACTTTCATCGTGATCACCTCATTGTGCGTTGTTCGCCTTGCCGCTCGAAGTTCCTTCTTTGCGTAGTGCGAGAAGGAATTTGTTCTGCGACGACAAACTTTGGACAGGATGAACAGGATAGACAGGATGGACAGATGAATTATAACGGATGATAGATGAACAGTTCTTGTCCCACACCCCTTCACTCTGTCCATCCTGTTCATCCTGTCTAAAGGAAGGCATGATCCAACTTCACGCGGGCGTTGCGAAAGTGAACATCACCCCGCCCATCGGGACGCACCTGCAAGGTTACGTGCGCGGCACACCGTCCGTGGGCGTGCTGGACGACTTGCACGCGCGGGCGATGGTGTTTGACAACGGCGAAACGAAGGTCGCGCTCATTGCCGCCGACCTTATCGGCTTGGATGAGCCGTCCGTCAAGCGAATTCGACGGATGGTGCGCGCGACGACGGGGATTGCGGAAGGCAACGTGATGATTGCCTGCTCGCACACGCATTGCGCGCAGGCGATGATGAACCTGTGCCAGTGGAGTGACCCGCCGAACCTGCACACTGTCTTGGAGACGGAGCGCAAATTGGCGGGCGCGGTCGCGCTGGCGGCGCAGCATCTACAACCCGTTAAACTCGCTTACGGCGAAGGGACGATGGACTACAACATCAACCGTCGCCGCCCCGACTTGCCGGGAACGCCGATGCTGCCGAATCCTGACGGTGTGGTTGACCGCCGTGTCAAGGTTTTGCGCGTGCAGGCGGAGGGGCAAAGCGACCCGCTGGCGGTGATTTTCCTTTACGCCTGTCATGCCACCGCACTCAGTGCGATCCCCTTCATTAGCAGCGAGCATCCGGGCATGGCTTGCGAGTTCATCGAGCGGGCTTATGACGGGGCGACGACGGCTTTCTACTTGCAAGGCTGCGCGGGCGACGTGCGTCCCAACATCACGAACGACGAAGGACGCTTTCGTGGTGGAACGCCAGAAGAAGTCAAAAGGTTGGGACGACGGCTGGGCGCGGAGGTGGTGCGCGTATGCGAGACGCTGACGGGCGGCGACCGACCGGCGGCTTACAGTGAGAGTGGCGTGCTGCGGGTGGCGTCAAAGCGCGTGCGATTGCCGTTGGCGCAATTGCCGACGGCGGCGGACTTGCGTCGCATCCTCCGCGAAAGCCAAACCGCCTACGAGCGCGGTTGGGCGCAGCACGTTTTGAACCAACTCAGAAACGGCAAACTACCCACGCACGAATCCGCCGAGGTGCAGGCTTTGCGCGTGGGCGACCAACTATTCATCGGCTTGCCCGGCGAGCCGATGACGGAATTAGGCTGGCGGATTGAGGAGCGTTTGACTCCCCTCTCCCGCAGCGCGGGAGAGGGGGCAGAGGGGAGGGCATTTATTCTTGGCTTTGCCAACATGAACGTCGGCTACCTTTGCACAGCGGCGTCGTATGCCGAAGGCGGCTACGAACCCACCACGTCCTACCGCGCTTACACCCGCCCTGCGCCGTTCACGCCGCAAGTGGAACGCCTCATCGTAAACGCCGCCGCGTCGGTGGTACAGAAAACATTTGACACCGCCTGACCAGAACAGGTATAATGGGCAGCACAATGACCCCGTGCGCCCGTCATGGCGAGCGAAGCGAAGCCATCTCCTGCGGAAGGGATTGCGTCGTCGCTTCGTTCCTCGCCATGACAGGTATTTTCAAGGGAGGAAGCACCATGAGACGTTGGTTCGTCAGTTTATTAGTGTGGGGCGTAGTCGTCGGGTGGGGTGTCAGCGCGTCCGCGCAAAGGCAACTGCCTCCCGATGTGCAGGCACTCCAAAAGATTCAGCAGATGAAGACCCCCGCCGAGAAGGTGACTGCACTTAGACAGTTTTTCAAAGACTATCCCGACAGCCGCTTTGGACTCACGGCGCGGATGTGGCTGTTTCAGGCACTCGCTGCGATGCCCCAGTCACCCGAGGCGGAGTTACTCGCCGCCGCCGAGGATTATCTGAGCAAGGTGCCGGCACAAATCAAGCCGACCGCCCTCAACAACGTGGCGTGGGAGTTAGCCAAAGCCAAGCGGGCTTTGGACAAGGCGAAGCAGTATTCGGAGGAATCGCTGAAACTCCTTCCCCCCAACGCCCCGCCTGACTCGCGTGCCGCCTATCAGGACACTTTGGGTTACATCTACTATCAGCAGGGCGATTACGAGACGGCGTTGGAATGGTTCCAAAAGGCGCTGTCGCAGCCGTTGGAGAATGACGGAGAGATTCGCTTCCATTTAGCGCAAACCCACGAGAAACTAAATCAGTTAGACGAGGCGTTGACACACTACCTCCGCGTGGCGGGACAGTTCTTTGAGGACGAACATACCAAAGAAGCGGAGGCTGCCTACTTGCGTCTGGGGCAGAGCAAGGGGCGGACGACGGAGGAGTTACAGAGGGAGTTGGCGCAAAGCAAGAAAGCGGGACGGGACGCTGCGCTTCAACGGGCGCGTTACGAGAAGCCCGCCCCCGCTTGGGAACTGCCCAAGTTGGAGGGCGGCACGGCGCGGATGAGTGACTTCGCGGGCAAGGTCGTGGTGCTGGACTGGTGGGGCAGTTGGTGTCCACCTTGCCGCGCCGAGTTGCCGCACTTTCAGGCGCTCTACACCAAATACAAAGACCGCGTAGTGTTCATTGGGATGAACTGGGAGCAACCGACCACACCCGACCGCGTCGGCACAGTCAAGAAGTTCATGGCGGACAACAGATATGATTTCCCTGTTGTCCTCGATCATGACCAAACGGCAGGAAGAGCCTACGGTATTGAGGCGTTCCCGACGGTGTTCGTTGTAGACCGCAGGGGCAACATTCTCTACCGCAACATCGGCTACCGTCCTGGCGTCGAGAGGTTGCTGGAGGCGCAGATCGAGGACGCCCTGAGCCGGTAAGTCAACGGAGCGATTTAACCTTCCCTTGACCTCTTCTTGTAGTGCCCTTGAAGTTCGGCGGCTACAATGGGTCACGGGTTTGATGTCAAATTTCGTTGGAGGTCAGGCAACTGCCTAACCTCCAGGAGAGCAGTCAACCAAGGAGGTCTTTGAGATGCAACGTATCAAGCATCAGAGTGGTTTTACGTTGATCGAGTTGTTGGTGGTCATTGCCATCATCGCGATTTTAGCGGCGATCTTGCTGCCGGTGTTTGCGCAAGCGCGCGAGAAGGCGCGGTCGGCGAGTTGCCAGAGCAACTTAAAGCAGATCGCCACAGCGACGTTGATGTATGTGCAGGACTACGATGAGCAGTTCTTCCCTCGGCGGTTCAACTACTCACCGCTGCCGGGCACGCCCTACACGGCGCAGTGGCCGTGGCTGATTCAGCCTTATCTCAAGAACGTTGGGGTCCTCAACTGCCCCAGCGCCTTGAACAAGGTGACAGACCTGCAGGCGACCTACGGTCAGACCAATTCTTACGGCTACAACGAACACCTGGGCACCAACGCCTTTGGCGCGTTTCGCGGCACCCAGTGCGGCCCTCCTGCGCCCGACCCCGATCCGAGGGTTTACAGTTTCGGTTGGCATCTTGCTGCGTTGCGCCGCCCAGCGGAACTGGTGATGTTTGTGGACAGTTCTTACTACACGGCTAACTTCCGCTTCCCCTGCTGCCCGGGGGACTTCCACCACATGTATTGGCAGGCGATTGTGGGCGAGAACACCATCTGCGCTCAACCTATAGGCAACTACCCAGAGGATCAGTGGAGGCCGCGCCATCAAGGGGGTGTGAACATCGCCTTCGCCGATGGGCATGTTAAGTGGCAGAGACCAGACAGGTTCATCAGCGACCCCTGCCAGTGGATGGTCCATCCCCAGTTTCATCCTCGTGGGGGGACGTGCCCCGGATAGCGACAGGGTAACGCTTTGGGAGGGCGAGGCTCCGGCGAAGCCGACGGCTGGGTAGGAGCCTCGCCCTCCCAGCGGGGAAAACGGCGGGGCACCCAAATGACAAACAGCAGGAGCCAGCCCGCGAGCGGCGAGAAGCCGTCGCGGCGGTTCCCGGTCTGTCAACTTCTATGAGGTATCCTCATCCTGACGAGCGCTCTTATCTCTCCCGACGCGTGTTTCTCACCCACGCGCTGGGCGTTGTGTTCACGTTAGGCGTTGAACCCCATCTGACCCGCGTGCTCTCGCGTGCCGACGAGCCACCACCCAATCCGTATCGTGGCGGGGTATGGCTGGCGGGCGACCACCACATCCACACAAAATATAGCAGCGACGGGAAATACGAAATCGCCAAGCAGGTCGGCGAAGCCGTGCAGCATGGCTTGGGGTGGTGCGTCATCACCGACCACGGCGCCAAGGACCATGACAAGATTCTGCTCAAGAAAGCCTACCCCGACCTGCTCGAGGCGCGGCGCGCTTATCCGAACATTTTCGTCTTCCAGGGTTTGGAGTGGAACGTCCCCGCCGCCGAACATGGCACGGTCATCATGCCGATGGGCGAGGATGAAGCCCGACGCCTCGCCGAATTTGAAGCCCGCTTCGACCCGAAGAATACGTCGCTGGGACAGCCGCCCGACACTGAGGAGGCCGCGCTTGAAGCCGTGCGCTACCTGGAGCGGTTCGTCCCTGCCGCGCTGTTTTTCGCCAACCATCCTGCGCGGCGCGGGTTGGTGTCGCCGCACGAACTGCGGGCGTGGAGCGATGTCGGCAAGCGCGTCATGCGCGGCTTTGAGGGCGCGCCGGGTCATCAGATGGATAAGATGCGCGGCGCGTATCGCCAAAAGCCCTCAGCGCAATCGTGGCAGAAATATCCGCCCGAAAGTTACTTGACTTACGACGGCTTCGATTGGATGACCGCCACCGTCGGCGGCGTGTGGGATAGTCTCCTGGCGGAGGGACGCCCTATTTACATCACGGCGAACTCCGACAGTCACGTGCATTACAAAGAAGGCGGCAGCGATTTCTTCCCCGGCGAATACAGCAAAACCATCACGTGGCTGCCGGAGCGCCGTCCCTCAGCGGTGCTGGAGGCGCTGCGCAGTGGCTCGATGTTCACGGTGCATGGCGACTTAATTGACCGTCTGGAGTTCTACGTCCGCGCAGGCGACCGCCACGCCCGCATGGGCGGCACGCTGCTGCTGCCGCCCCGCGTGCGCCGCGTGCAAGTTGTTATCCGCGTGCGCGTGCCGTCCTCAACCAACTTCGCCGGTCAACGCCCAACGCTGCACCACGTGGACTTGATTGAAGGCAAAATCACGGGGGTGTCGGCGGATAGAGATAACTTTACCAACCCCACCGCCCGCGTCGCCGCGCGCTTCTTAGCGCGGGATTGGAAGAGAGACGACGACGGCTACCTCCGCATGGAGCATGTCATCGAGGACCCCTCCGAACCTTTCTACCTCCGCGTGCGCGGCACCAACACCAGTCGTCGTGAGCCGTTCCCCGACCCGCCTAACGTCGCCGCGCCCTGGGCGGCGCTGTGGTTTTATTCCAACCCGATTTTTGTGCGCCTCGCAGGATAGCGACCGATGGAGGATGCGGGAGGGCGACGCTCCGGCGGAGCCACGGGTTCGGCAGGAGCCTTACCCTCCCCTTAGAGATACTGCGACGAGGCTAAAATAGGGAACAACTCCCCCGCGAGCGGTTGCCCGACCTCCAAATTTAAGCCATCCGTGCAGATGTGTCGTTTGCCGCTGTAAGTCGTGCCGTCGGGCATGTAAATTACAATCATCGCACGACGCGGCTTGTCAGTGCGGTTGGGGAAAGCGTAGTGGAACGTTAAGCCGTTGTGGAAGGTGCAGCTGCCCGCCGGCATTCTCATCACAGCAGGCTGGATGCCTTTCAAATGTCCAGAGGCTTCAAAGCCAAAGATGTCCTGCGGGTTGACGAGGTTGATAGGGTCGAGTCTTCCGACCTTGTGGGAGCCGGGGATGAACGCCATGCAGCCGTTGTTTTCATCCACGTCGTCCAATGCCATCCAGCACGATAGCGCGCCCTCTTCGTTCATCGGCCAGTAGGGTAGGTCCTGGTGCCATGGTGAGGGCTTGCTGTCCCCGGGCATCTTCACCAGCGCGTGGTCATGCCACAAACGAATGCGCGCCACGCCCGCCAGCCGCCGCGCGATCTCAGCGAGTTTGGGACTGAACACGAACCGCTTGATGCCTTCATGCTCGCGCCACAGGTTGACCTTCTGGTGAAACACCTTGTCATACTCAGGGTTATGCCCCACGCGGTCAAAGGCTTTTTCCAGCGGCTTGGTCATCACCTCATCCACCGCCTGCCGCACCGCCTCTAACTCCTCTGCCGTTAGAACGTTGAGCAATTGCACGTAGCCGTTCTGCCGATAGAATGCAATTTGCTCTTCGGTTAAAGGGTAATGAGACATGTTACTCCTCCTATTAACCTTCGGTGCTATACTCTAAACGATCGCAATTTGGACATTTTTGAAGGATTGGAAGTTCCGGGATAACATTGATGCCGTCCGTTATCCTGAACTCATCCGTGCCGACATGAAACAGCATGGCTCTATCAGCGACGCAGAATGTCGAGAGTCGCTTGGACTGGGCAACTCACCCAGTGCGGTCGTAAAAGCATCGAATCTGCTGCGGTCATGGGACTTGCTTGAGCCTTCTGGAGAAAGCCGACGAAAATCGTCCCGGAGTGCATTGCGTGGCAGGCTGCGTTGCGATGCCTACGGTGGTAGGCATCTGCTTCATTCTTTCCCACCGAAGCGGAACGTCCAGTCCAGGGTGATTTGCTGACGGCGGCGTTCGTCGGTTTCAAAGCCTAAGAGCATCTGTCCTTTGAGGCGATAGTCCAAGCGCAGCGAATACGTTTGCGTGGAGCCCGAGACGCTGCGGCGGTAGGTGACGAAGAGGTCTCTGCCCAACGCCTTGCCCAGGCGCACGTGCGTCGGCGCGCCGGGGCGGTATTCAAGGCTGAACAGTTCCAGCCCGAACAACGCGTGCAGGCTCTCCTCAAACTCGCTGAAAAGCGTCTCCACCGCAGGCGCAACTTGCACCAGACGGAGCAGCTGTCGCTGAAACTCGCGTCCGACGTCCTTCTCTGCCGCCGTGCCGACCAGCCGCGAGAGGACTTGCGACTCGCTGAGTCCAGTGGGCGTGGAGGTCGCGCTGAGACGCGGTTCGGTTACCTCGTCGCCGACCAGCAGTGGACCGGTGATGGTCAGGTTCACGTCGTAGCGGTCTACATGCCCGCGCGCGGCGGCGTCCACAGTGACGCGCGGTTTCCACTCTCTGGTTTGCTCATCAGGGGAAAGAGCGAAGTCCACCCGCGCATGGAGCAGCCGCATCACCGCGTTGGGGAAACGCATTTCGCCGCCGCTGCGGGCTTCCACGCTCCCGGTCAGTTGCAGCGTGCGCGGCGTGCCGGTCACCATGACGGCGACGTTGGGGAGTCCCTCTCTTTTCTCCTGCTCGGACACTTTGCCCAAGCCGCTCAGAGGCGTGCGTAAGCGCGGCGCGTTGAGGCGCACGTCGCGCCCAAGACCCACCTTGAGGCGGTCAAAACGCGGCACGTTGGGCAGTTCCCCCGCTGTCCGTGACACGGGTAGGGAGGGAATCCCCTTGACTTCTGCTTCCGCCAGCACAAGCGCGCCGCTGACGGTTTGACCGCTGTAAGTCACCGCCGGCGCCGTGGAAATCTCGCCGCGTATCAGGCGGCTCCACGTCTGGTCAACGATGCTCAACACTTCCACTTGAAATCGCTGGGCGGTGAGGTTCAACTGACATTCGCTCTGCGCCCAACCCGCCCATGTGTAGAAATCCGGCGCGAGCGTGACTGTGCCGCTCACTGTGAGCGTGCCGCCGTCCCTGCCGTTGCGCCGCATGCCGCGTCCGCTCAGATGTCTGATGTGCAGCACTTGCTGCGTGCCGTCGGTCTGCAATTGGGCGTCCGCGTTGACGTCGCTGACGCCAGAGAACCACAAACCGTTGGACGGGAGCGCAGCGGAGGGTGCGCCGACGCGGGGCGCATAGCGAGGGGATTCTTGCGGTGCGGTGAACGGGATCAGCACGGAGTCAAATTGCGCGTTCTTCAGGGACAAGGCTAAATTGTAGCGGTGCTTGTGCCATGCCGTCAAGTGAGCTGAGTCCAGCCACACGGAGCCACCCAGCCGAAACCCGCCCGCGTCGCGTGGCTGCGCGCGGCGCGAGCGTCCGTTGGCGGGCGCCGCGATGGGCGGCTCGTCCAACGCGCCCGATATCTCCACGACGATGGCGTTCAGTTTCTCCTCCAGTCGCACGTCGCCGCTGAGGTTTTTGATTTTTGTGTCGAACGCTTTGAACGCCACCGCGCCGTGGCGCACTGACAGCCTCCCTCCGAAACGCGGCGCGGCGATGGTGCCTGTGACGTGCAGCGAGGCTTCGGTGAACTCCCCCGCCGCGCTCTCAATCAGGTCGGGGAAGAACGCCTCCAACATCTTCAAACTTTCCTCCCGGTCGGGCGCGATGTGGACTTGCAGCACGCCGTCCGGCGGCAGACCGAACGGCTCCCACGCGAACGGTATCGCACCTGACAACCAAAAGCGCGAGCCGCGCAACGTCACCTCTGCCGGTTGACGGGTTTCAATTTTCTCGTTGCTCCACACGACGGCGTCCGCGCGCACTTTGTCGAGCGCGTAATGGGCGGTTTTGAGTTCCGACACCGTGAGGTGCGTGGCGGTGATGTTTGGCGTGCGCGTCCACCCACTGAAGCGCGCGGTTACGTTGGCTTTGCCTTGCAGTTTTGTCAGTTCAGTGTGCCACGGCTCGGGTAGACCCCAACGCTGCAACCACGGCTGCAGAAACGACAGGTCGAAATCGTTGACGGCAACCGTCAGCGTCACCTCGCCCTCCGGCGCGATGCGCCCCCCCGCCGCCACGTGCAGCACGGGCTTGTCGTTCAGCGTGGCGACGAACCTTTCCACGGTCAAGGTCCTGCCCGACCAGCCCAGCGCAGCGTCCACCGCTGGCACGTTCTGATGGCTCAAACGTGGGTTGTCCAGACGAAATTGCGCCGACGGCACAATCAGGTCCGACCAACTGCCGCTCAACCGCACGGTGCCGTTCAGGTCGCCCGTCACGGGCTGCGGCAGTTGACGGACGGTTTGCAGAAAGGCGCGCAGCCAGCCGACGTCGACGCCGTTTTCGCGGAACGTGTCGTCGGCGATAGCAGCGACCTGAACCAGTTCTTGCAAGCGCGTGTCCTGGGCAACCAGCGCGGCGCTGAGGGTCGGGCTCTGCGCGTCCAGCGGCAACGTGCCGTCCACGTGCAGTTTCAACCCCTCTCGTTCAAACGTCAACGGCGTCGCGCGGAGGCTGCGCCCGTCCCACGTCACGCGTCCCGCGAGATGTCCTGCCCCTTTTTGTTCCCAGACCAAACGCGCGCTCTGAATCGTCGCCGTCAGGCGAGGGGCTTCCCGCGTTCCCACGAACGCGCCCTCCGCGTTGACCGTCCCTTCCACATTCGTCTTCCAATTTGTCTGTCCGATCAGAGCCGCCACTGGCACGCCCTCGCCGCGAAACTGAATCGCCACCTTGCCATCGAGGTCAACGCTGCCGGAGCCCTCCACTTTCGCGTCGCGCTCCACCGCCGCAAAGTAGGAGAGCGCAAACCGCCGCTGATGATACGTCCCTTTGACCGTCGCCTTCTCAACGTAAACGGGGATGGGTTGTGCGTTGCGCGTTGCACGTTGTGCGTAGCGTCCGTGCGTCAACACGGCGTCCGCCGTCACCTGCGGGTCTTGCAGCGTGCCGCTCACGTGCAAAGTGGCTTCGCATAAGGCTTCGGCGTCCCACTCCGCGCCGAACAGTTTCAGCAGGTGCGACAGACGCGCCGCCTGAACCTCCACAGCCAGCGACAGCCGCCCCTCCGGTTTCTCCCAATCGAAATCGTCAATCTCTCCCCGCACTACATATCGCGCGCCGCCTTGCCACAGCGTGCCGCGCTGAATGGTAACGCGGCGATTGTCCACATTCAACCGCGCGTCCACCAGACCGAACGGCACGTCCCTCCATTGCGCCCCATAAGCGCGCAGCGTCACATCGGCTCGCGGTGCGTCCGGTCGCCCGCGCACCACAACTGTCACCGTGCCAACGCCTTTCACGTCCTCGCGCCCGCCGAACCGCGCGACAGCGCCTAAGTCAACGTCTGTGCCGCGAAACGTTCCGACGATCCGCTCGTCCGTCAACTCCACCGTGAGCGCGCCTTCGATGCTGCCACCCCAAGCGTCCGCCCTGCAATCATCCGCCCGCACGCGCTGGGCTGTGATGTCCAATGACGCCCGCGCCTGCGACAGAGGGAGTTCCTTCACCTTGCCGAAAACGTCGCCCAGCGTCCCCCGTTCCGCTTGCACCCGCGCTTTCACATCAGGCAAGAGACGATTTTCACGGTGGGCAACTTTGCCTCGCAAACGGCAAGTAGCCCCCTCAGCGAGTAACACGCTGCGCCCCTCATCTAACAGCGAACACTCCGCGTGCGACGCCGACAAGCCTGCCTCTCCCTCAAAATCCCAATCGTGGTTTGCAGAGCGCTCCACCGTTCCGAGCCCAACCAGGTGCACATCGCGGAGCAAAACCGCAAGATGTCGCCCGTCGCGTTGCGACGGATTGTCCTCCGCAACGGCGTCGCGGGCTACTGGTAATTCATTGACCCACTGACTTTGCGGCAGCCGCACGTTAAACTCTGTCACCAACTTCTGTGGCACGCCGTGGATGTTCAACGTCCCGCTTGCCGGTCCCGCGACGTCCCACCCTTGCCCTGTGAGATAGGGCTGGAGACAGCGGACGTCAACGTTGTGCAGCGCGCTCGTCAAGGCGATGTGCGGCTCCTTGTCGCGCAGGTCGACATCGAGGTCGAACTTTACATGCCCGTCCCCGACCTTGGCGGTCGCCGCGCGCAGGGCGAAGAACCTGTCATGATAACTCGCCCGCGCCTGCAACCCCTCAAACGCAATCGCACCGACCCACCCGCGCCGCGCTTTGAACGTGCCGGTGACAGTGGGGTTGGTGGGGATGTGAGCGAACTGCAGATGAACGTCGGTGACGCCTTCGACTTGAATAGTGCCCAGAGCGACGCGGTTGCCGTCGTGCCGTGCCCTCTCCCGCGAGGAGAGAGGGAGGGAGCGAGCGGCGCGCGGTGACTTTTTTGTTGCGGAAGCCGCCGAGGGAACTCCCCTCCCCTCGTGGGAGGGGGAAGATGGTACCCGCAGCGGCTCAACTTTTGTGGTGCTTTCTTCGTCGGGGCGGAACGGACCGAACTCCAGCCCAGAAACGTCCACCACCGCGCCCGATGATTTGCCGAAGAGAACGGGACGGAAGAAGTCATCCACCGCCGCTTGCGCCCGCCACGGTCCGCCGCTGACGCGCCCAAAGCGCGGATGCTGCACGGCGAGGCGCGGTAACTTCGCCGAGGCGGTGAGCGAAGCCGACGAGGGTGTGCCGACGATGTGCGCGTCAACAACCGCCGTGCCGAACGCTTTGATTGTTGCGCCTAACTTGTCCCCGCCCAACAACGCGTAGATTTCCTCCACCTGCGCGCGGTCGGAGCGAAGGCGGAGGTCAAACTGAACCGTTTGCAGCAGGTGCAGGTTGCCCTTCACGGTGAAGGGCGTCCCTCCAATGACGGCGGAGACGTGTGGCAGGGTGACCAGGCGGTCGTTGAAAGCGACCTCGCCGGAGATGTGGCGCAGACGGCGTTCACCCAGCCACTTCACCCACGCGCTCGCACGGCGCAGGGACAGCGCACCACGAAAAGCAAAGCGGTCTTCGGGTTCGGGCAGCTTCGCCCACACGATTTCCACCGCGCCACCTGCGCGTCCCGACTCCACGCGGAACGGCGACTGAGGGAAAAGATACTCCGCGCCGTAGACGGCGTCTGCGCTCTGGAAATCAATCGTCGTGCGCACGAACGAGCCGTCGGCGTGGACCGCGCCGACGCCCCGCACCGTCGCGGCGACCTCCGCCGCTCGCCAAACGTCAACGGCTCTGTCCACGCGCACGTCAAACGCCACGGGTTTATCGCCCGCGAACTGAATCGGACCGTTGACGCCTTCGATCCTCATGAAAAGCGGCTGCCCCTTGGGCGAACGTCGCGTTGCCTCTTTGAGGTAAACCGTCCCCGCCCGGACGAGAACCTGCGCGGCAAACTTCCTCTCTTGGACGGGCTTTTTCGGCTTGAGGAGATACTGAAAGTTCCACACGCCCTCGCGGTTGCGCTCCAGATACGCGCTCCACCCTTCGACGACAATCTGCTGGATGCCCTCCGCCGCGTTGATTTTCCGAGTGAGGATGGCTTTGCCTGCAAACTTCACCGTCACCGACCGCGCTCGGAAAAACGCGCCGTCGGGCAACTGGGGGTTCGCGCCGATGACGAGGCCCCAGAACGTCACGCCCCGCCACACGTCACCCGTCACTTTCTGCACAGTCACGGGCTGCTGCAACACGCGGCTGAGTTCCGTCATCAACACCTGACGGATCTGTTCGTTGGACAGCGAGACACGGCGCATCGCCCGCACGCTCAACACGGCGACATACATCATCAGCCCCACACAGACCAGCGGGGCGACCAGCAAAGTGGCTTTGTGCAAACCTCGTGGCACGGTAAGAACCTCACACAACAACTCTGACCTGTGGACGCCTCAACGGAGCGAGAAGTTTCAGGCTTTCTACGCCATCTCCTCCCGAAACAGTTGCCCGTACGCCCGCAACTCCTCCAAGCGCTGCGGCGAGAGGTGAAACCCCTCCGCCACCGCCCGCAGGTTTTCATCCAGTTGTTCCCGGTTGCGGGGCGCCCCGACGCGGCGGGACATGGGCGATTCCCTCTTACTTCCGCTCCCCGTAGCCTGCGCTCTCGCCTTCTTCAAGAGGGACGCGTCCCAAGAGGTTCAGCATCGCCTTGCCGTTCTGCCGATACCAGTTGAACAAAATACTCACATCCCAGCCCATGCAGAAGTGCTTCACGCCCATGTCCAAATACCGCTTGGCGGCATCAGGGTGAGCGATTTCGGCTCGAGGGGCGATGCCCATTTTCAGGGCGGTTTCAATCACATACCGCTCGGCTTCGCGGACTTGGGGATGGTTGGTCTGCCCCGGCAGCCCGATGCTCATGGCGTAGTCAGCGGGTCCGAACTGCACCATGTCCACACCCCTGACCGACAACAGCGCTTCCAGATTTTCCACAGCGGGTTTCTTCTCAATCATGAGTGCGACCACTGCATCCTCAAGCGCCTGCACGAAGGCAGGCGTGCCGGCTTCCATGACGTAGCGCACGTCGCGCCGCATCCCGACGCCGTGAATGCCGCCGGTCTGCGGCGACTCCGCCCGCACCGCGCGTACGCACGCCTGCACGTCCTCCACGGTGCGCGGGTCGGCGAACAGCACGTTCTGAATCCCCGCACCAATGGCTCGAATCGCCAAGTAAGTGCGCGGCTCCTGCTCGATTTTCATCATCGCCGACATGTGGGGAAACAGGTCCACCGCCCGCCCCAAGTTCTCCAGCGCGTAAAGGTCGTAGGGTGCATACTCGCCCAAAAACTCCACGTAGTCGAACATCCCCGAATGTCCAATCAGTTCGACGATCCCCGGATAGGAGATGTGAATGTGCGTCCCCAAACTGGGTTGGTCAGTGTTGAGTAGTTCACGTAAACGGTTCTTGCGCATCGGAGTTCTCCCTTGGAAAGTGCCTGTCATTGCTTCGCTGCGCTCGCAATGACATCCTTATGCAGCATGAGGGCTCAGTGATCAATCACAGCGCCATCTGTCGTCCCGATAAATCGGGGCGCTCTCACCACCCCAAGCCCTCACAGGCTGACGGCTACCGAGACTGCTCCAGATGAACCTTCCGCCCGGTGGTCATGGACTGGTAGCACGCCTCCAGAACCAGCAGGTCGGTCACGCCCTCCTCCGCGCCGATCGTGGGTTCCTCATCGCCCAAGATGCAGTGGAGGAAGTGTGCGACCTCTCTGTCAAATCTATGTCCGCTTGGCAAGGTGGGGTCGTCCAGCGACACAGGCTCGCCGCTGGCAGGGTGGAACCGACTTTTGCCCGTGTCGTAGTCAATCACAATGGCGCCCTTGTCGCCGAACACTTCAATCACGTTGGGGCAAGGCTTGGCGGCGCCGTCCAATTCAATAACCCCTGCGGTGGCAGCAGACTCTAAAATCAGCGTGCAAACGCACAGGTCCTCAATCCGACTTAATTGCTCCGCCCGCGCCCAGCCAAACGCGCTCTCCACCTCACCCAACAGGAAGCGGAAGATATAACTGGCATGGGAGCCGTTGTCCAGCAGGACACCGCCTCTGCCTCGCGTGATCTCGTCGGGGGTGCCGCGCAGGTAACTGAAACGGTTGCGATAAGTCAACAGTTCCCCCAAATCACCCGCTTGAATGAGGTCCCGCGCCCGGCGAACGGGTTCGTGGAAGCGATGACATTGCGCCACCAGCAGCCGTCCGCTGCGCTGCGCCGCCTCTGCCATAGCGCGAGCGTCCACCGCCGTCGTTGCCAGCGGCTTCTCGCAGAGGACGTGAACGCCCGCCGCCAGAGCCACCTCCGTGATCGCGCGATGCCAGGCCGGAGGCGTCAGGACGCTCACCGCGTCCAGCCGCTCTTTCTCCAGCATGTCCAGGTAGTTCTCGTAAGCAGTCGCGTCGGCTTGCTCCGCCAGCGCTGCCGCGCGGCGCGCGTCCACATCGGCGACAGCGACGACCTGTGCCATGCCGCTGCGCTGATACGCCCGCAAGTGCGTCGGCGCGATGCCGCCGCAGCCAATCAGTCCGACGCGCAGTGGGAGATTAAACATATCCATGCCCTCGCCATGACATTTTCATACGGCGTGGCGCCCGCATGTATCGGGGCGCGGGCGGTTCCTCCGAAGATGGGAGAGTAAGGTTCCCGCCGCACCGACGGCTCTTGCCGCACCGATGGCTCCGCGGGAGCGTCGCCCTCCCGTCGGCGCGACTTTCATTTTCGGCGTGCGGGCGGGGAATCATCTTGATTGCATGAAAAGGGTAGTGCCTCGGAATTGACAAACCCTCCCAGAGCCATTACAATAACAATCGCATCGCAGTTCCACAACTGGACGCGCGCACGATTCTTTCCGATCCGCGAGGTTGTCGTGTTACTCTCTGAACGTGCTAATCGCATTAAGCCCTCGCCGACGTTGGCGATTTCGGCGCGGGCAAAGCGCCTGAGAGCGCAAGGGGAGGACGTCATCAGTTTTGATGTGGGCGAACCGGACTTCGACACCCCTGCCGCCATCAAACAAGCCGCGATAGAAGCCCTCCAGCAAGGTTTCACCAAGTATACCGCCGCCGCCGGCATTGATGAACTCCGTGCCGCCATCTGCCGCAAACTCCAAGAGGAAAACCATCTCACCTACGAGCCAAACCAGATCGTCGTCTCCTGCGGCGCGAAGCACGCGCTGTTCAACATCTTTCAAGCGCTGCTCAACCCCGGCGATGAGGTCATCATCCCCGCGCCTTACTGGGTGTCATATCCCGACCAGGTGCTTTTAGCCGACGGCAAACCGGTGTTTATCATCGGCACGGAGGCACAGGGCTTCAAAATCACGGCGGAACAACTCGCAGCCGCCATCACCCCACGCACGCGGGCGGTGGTCATCAATAGTCCATCCAACCCGGCGGGCGCGGTTTACACGTTGCAGGAACTCCGCGCGCTGGCGGAAGTCGTGCTGCAGCACAAGGACGTTTACGTGATTTCCGACGAAATCTATGAGCGGTTGGTTTACGACGGCGCGGCGCAGGTCAGCATCGCGTCGTTGGGCGACGAAATCAAACAGCGGACGATTGTGGTCAACGGCTTCTCCAAGACGTTTGCGATGACGGGCTGGCGGCTGGGCTACACGGCCTCCGACGCGAAGTTGGCTACCGCGATGGCGAACATCCAGAGCCAGAGCACCTCAAACCCAACATCGTTCGTGCAGATCGGCGGCCTGGCGGCGCTGCAACTGTCCGCTGAGGAAGTCAACGCGATGGTCGCGGAGTTCGACCGCCGTCGCCGCCGCATTGTGGAACTGCTCAACAACCTCCCCGGCGTGTCCTGCCGCCCCCCGCAGGGCGCGTTCTACGCTTTCGCTAACGTCAGCGGCACGTTCGGTAAAACTTACAAAGGTCAATTAATTGAGACATCCGATGCACTGGCGCAATACCTGCTCGAGGAGGCGAAGGTGGCGATCGTGCCCGGCGAGGGGTTTGGCATGGGCACGCACGCGCGGCTGTCTTATGCCACCAGCGTGGAGAACATTGAGGAAGGTCTGGCGCGCGTTCATCAGGCGTTGACAGGTTAGCCCGTTAGCCCGTTGGCAGGTTAGCCCGTTGGCAGGTTGGCAGGTTGGCACGTTGCACGGTAGCAGGTTGACACGTTTAACCTGCCAACGGGCTAAGGTGTCAACCTCAACTCGCTGTGAACGGTGAAGGAGAGCGAAGATGGCGACGGCATCGTCTGTGGTGGAGGGTCTCCGTGATGTAATCGCGGGAAACTCCTCCCTGTGTTATCTTGACGGCGAGAACGGCGTGCTGGCGTATCGCGGCTACAACATTCACGACCTCGCCGAGAAATCGAACTTTGAGGAGGTATGCTATCTCCTCTGGCACGGCAAGTTACCGACCCAGAGGGAGTGGGCGGCGTTGAAGGCGCAGTTGGCGGCGGCGCGGACGCTGCACGCGGATTTCGTGGACCTGCTGCGGAAGATACCAGCCAAGATGCCGCCGATGGAGGTGCTGCGCACCACGGTCTCGCTGCTGTCGTTCTGGGACCCCGACGCGGAGGAGATGTCACGGGAGGCGAACCTGCGCAAGAGCATTCGCTTGACGTCGCAAATCGCCAGCATTGTGGCGACGTTCGAGCGGCTGCGGCGCGGGGAGGAACCAATGACGCCCAGCGCGACATTGAGCCACGCGGGGAACTTCCTTTACATGATGCACGGCAGAGAGCCCGATGCCGTAAGCGAACGGGCGATGGACGTGGCTTTGATTTTACACGCCGACCACGAATACAACGCCTCCACCTTCGCCTGCCGCGTCACAGCGGCGACGCTGTCCGACCTCCACTCCGCCATTACTTCCGGCGTCGGCACACTCAAAGGTCCGCTGCACGGCGGGGCGAATGAGCAAGTGATGAAGATGCTCGAAGAAATCGGTGACCCCGAGAACGTCGAATCGTATGTCAAAGGTAAACTCGACCGTCACGAGAAAATCATGGGCTTCGGGCACGCCGTGTATCGCACCACAGACCCGCGCGCTTTGCACCTGCGCCGCATGTCGGAGAAGTTGGCGGAGGTCACCGGCGAACGGAAGTGGTATGAGCTGTCGGTCAAGTTGGAGGAAGTCATCGAACGCGAGATGGCGGCGCGGGGGCGAACGACGATCCACGCCAACGTGGACTTCTACTCGGCGTCGGTCTATCACATGTTAGGCATTCCCACCGACCAGTTCACGCCCGTCTTCGCCGTCAGCCGCATCGCGGGCTGGACAGCGCACGTCATGGAACAATACGCCGACAACAAACTCATCCGCCCGCGCGGGAACTACGTCGGACCGTTGCCCGACCAGCCCTACGTGCCGATTGAGGATCGGGGGTAACAGCCTGACGGAAGGCAGCCATGCCTCGAAGGAATACCTGAACCACCATGGAGTCCCTGCTGCGCTCCGGCATGCCCGAAGGCGGTGCAGCCGTGATGCCCGACAGCGGCTCTGGGGGGCAGCATCGCGTCAAAGCCGGGCGGACGTTGATCAACGGTGCGGCAGTCCCCATGGTTCTGGGGAGCGGTGTGCGTTATGTGCAGCCGTGGGACTTCATTTTGGTTGAGTTCGACCCAGAATATCAGCCCATTCTGAAAGGAAGATGATGATGTCCTACACTACTGTCACCCCTCCGACTGACGGGGAGAAGATTCGCCTTGAAAACGGCAAGTTGGTAGTGCCCGACCGCCCCGTGATTCCGTTCATCCGCGGCGACGGGACGGGACCGGACATCTGGCGCGCGGCGCAGCACGTCTTCGACAGCGCAGTGGAGAAGGCGTATGGCGGCAGGCGCCAAGTCGTCTGGTTCGAGGTGTTTGCGGGCGAGACGGCGTTCCGTAAGTTTCAGACGTGGCTGCCCGATGAGACCGTCGCGGCGTTCCGCGACTACCTCGTCGGCATCAAGGGACCGCTGACCACGCCGGTCGGCGGCGGCATCCGCAGCCTCAACGTTGCCCTGCGGCAGATGCTCGACCTCTACGTCTGCCTGCGCCCCGTGCGCTGGTTCCCTGGCGTGCCGTCGCCCGTCAAGCATCCCGAAAAGGTGGACATGGTGATTTTCCGCGAGAACACCGAGGACATTTACGCGGGGGTGGAGTGGCCAGCGCAGTCGGAGGAAGCGAGGAAGGTCCTGAGGTTTCTTCAGGAAGAGATGGGCATTCGCAAAATCCGCTTCCCCGAAACCAGCGGCATCGGCATCAAACCGGTGTCCCGCGAAGGAACGGAGCGGCTTGTTCGCGCCGCGCTTGAATACGCCATCAAATACAAGCGCAAGTCCGTCACCCTCGTCCACAAGGGCAACATTATGAAGTTCACCGAGGGCGCGTTCCGCGATTGGGGCTACGCCTTGGCGAAGCGCGAATACGGCGCGACGGAAATTGACGGCGGACCGTGGTGCCGACTCCCCAACGGGATCATCATCAAGGACAACATCGCCGACATCACCTTGCAGCAAGTCCTCACCCGCCCCGAGGAGTTCGACGTGATTGCCACGATGAATCTCAACGGTGACTACCTCTCCGACGCCCTCGCCGCGCAGGTGGGCGGCATCGGTATCGCGCCCGGCGGCAACATCAACTACATCACGGGGCACGCCGTCTTTGAAGCCACGCACGGCACCGCGCCCAAATACGCCAATCAGGACAAGGTCAACCCCTCGTCGGTTATCCTCTCGGGGGAGATGATGTTCCGATACATGGGTTGGGACGAAGCCGCCGACCTGATCATCAAAGGCATGGAAAGGACCATCGCCAGCGGGACGGTGACCTATGACTTCGCCCGCCTGATGGAGCCGCCGGTCGAGCCAGTGAAGTGCAGCGAGTTCGGCGCGGCGGTGGTGGCGAAGATGTGAAGGGGAAGGAGGGAGGAGGGGGAGTAAGGAGAAAGTCGGGGGAGAAGAGAGTTCCTTTATCCCCTTACTTCCCCTTATTTCCCCCTCCTTCCCCTTACCTCCCCCTCCTCCTCACTATGGAACTTCTCCGCTCCGTCCTTTCTCTTCCCACCGCGCCGTTTCACGAGCATCACGTCACCGCGTTCGTGCGGCAATTTGCGCGAGAGCGCGGCTTGTCCGTGACAACGGACGAGTTCGGCAACCTCATCGTGCGCTACCGGCGCGGAAGCAAAGTCAAGCCGGTGGCGCTGGTGGCTCACATGGACCATCCAGGCTTTGAGGTCGCAGCGGTCAAGGGCAGCGCCGTGACGTTGCTGGCACTCGGCGACACGCGCGGCGAGCAGGCAGTGGGCATGCACGTCCGTTTCTTCTCGGACGCTGACCCCGCGCCGCGTGGCGTCGGCGTCATCCAGGCGGTCAAAGACAGTGACCCACAAAGCGGACGTAATCGGCAGGTGATTGCCAGCGTGCATAGCCCGGTCGCTGTCGGCGATTTTGCGATGTGGGACTTGGCGCCGTTCCGATATCACAGCGATTATGTTTACTCCCGTGCCATTGATGACCTTGCGGGCTGTGCGGCGTTGCTGTCCACGCTCGATGCGCTAACGCGCTCCCGCGCTGACGCTGATGTTTACGGTGTGTTCACCCGCGCCGAAGAGGTCGGCTTTGTCGGTGCAACGGGGTTGACCCAAGTGGAAGGTGTGCCGAAGGATGTGCCGATCATTTCAATTGAAATGAGCAAAGCGTTGCCCGGCGCGGAGCAAAGGAAGGGCGTCGTCGTGCGGCTGGGCGACCGGGCAGGGTTGTTTGAGCCGACGCTGACCGATTTCCTCCTGAAGATCGCTCGCGAGATGTCCGCGCACGATAGTGCGTTCAAATTTCAGGCGCGCCTCATGGACGGTGGGACATGCGAGGCGACAGCGTTCAACGTCGCGGGCTATGCGGCGTCGGGGGTCTGCCTGCCTCTGGGCAACTACCACAACCAAGGCGCGCAGGGAATCGCCCCCGAATTCATTCACGCCGACGATTACCGGATGCTCGTCCGCTTCCTCATGACGCTGGCTGAGAACATGCACAAGTTCGACCGCGCAGCGGCGCATATCAAAAGCCGCGTGCTGGAACATTTCCGCTGCCACCGCGACAAGTTGCTTGCCACTGGGACCCGCCGCCGATAAATGCGACCCTCCCCTCTGGGTCAGCCCATTCCTCTTCAGGCGCAGCCGAATATGAGCGCGACCGCTTCCGAATGAAGAGCCTCCTAACAAAGTAGCCCGCCGCGCCGCTCCAGAAAAATCCGCCACGGCGTCGCGGGCTACTTTGTTCAGAGCCTCTAAGCATCCGCCCTCTGACGAGTGGCTCATGTCCCAAGCGGGACACTACGCCGCACGAAAATCACCGACTGGAGGGTAGCATCCCCCTCCCTTGGGTGTGGTTACTTTCAAGGGAAGAGAGCCATTTGCCATTCCTCCTCAGAGCGGATATAATTGGGAATATACCGACTCGGTTGGCGTTAAAAAGGGTGGGAGCAGAGCGTCTCTGCCAGCCCCACGCCCGCATCGAAGGCGAGGGCAGATACGCTGCCCCTCCGCATATATCCCAGCGGTTTTTTTAACGCCGACATAAATTTGACAGGGAAGGAAGTGAGCATGATGCCCACCTACGTCGTGTTGCTGAACTGGACGGATCAAGGCGTTCGGAACGTTAAGGACACCGTCGCGCGCGCGCAGGCGTTCCAAGCGACAGCGTCCCAGCAGGGTGTGCAGGTCAAAGCCCTCTACTGGACGATGGGCGCGTATGACGGTGTCATCGTCTTAGAGGCTGCCGATGAGGAGACGGCAGGCGCGGTGCTGTTGAGCGTCGCCGCCCTGGGGAATGTGCGGGCGCAGACCTTACGTGCCTTCGACGCAGATGAGATGACGCGCATGATTGGCAAGATGCCTTAGAGCATCTCCCCACAATGGAGTCCCGAACCGGTTCGGGCACATCCCGCCACCCGACCCTTCAACAAGTCGCGGGGCTGCAGGTTGCCCCCGGAGGTCAAAGGAATCTTTTCACCAACTCTTTCGCCTTCTCCACGGCGGTGGCGGCGTCAGGGGCGTAAGCATCCGCGCCGATTTCGTCAGCGAACTCTTGCGTGACGGGCGCGCCGCCGACCATGATGCCGATGCGGTCGCGCAGCCCAGCAGCAATGAAGGCGTCAATGGTGTCTTTCATGTAGGGCATGGTGGTCGTCAGCAATGCCGACATGCCGACAAGCTTGGCGTCATGCTTTTGCACGGCGGCGACGAATTTGTCGGGGTGCACCTGCACGCCCAAATCCACGATGTCAAATCCCGCGCCCTCGAGCATCATGCACACGAGGTTCTTCCCGATGTCATGCTGGTCGGCGCGGACGGTGCCCATCACCACCGTGGCAATCGGGGGAATACTGCGCGCGGTCAATAGGGGACGCAAAATCGCCATACAGGCCTTCATGGCGCGGGCGGCGATGAGAACCTCGGGCACGAAGAACTGCATGGTGCGGAACTTCTCGCCTACCACGTCCATGCCGGGAATCAACCCTCGGTCCAAGATCTCCTTCGGACCGAACCCCTCCGCCAACGCCTGCTGCGTCAGGGCTTCGGCGCGGTCGCGCTTGCCCCCGATGATCGCTTCCGCCAACTCCTGAAAATCCACCGCCATACGGTTCCCCTCCTGTGTTTATTCATCCACCTGATAGCCAAACTCTTTGAGGTAGTCCAACTGCTTCTGGGCTTCGTCCCGATATTTCGGATCGGCGTCGGGAAGGATCAGCACATTTTTCAGGGGGAGAATGCTTTCGTCATACATCCCCAGCATCATGTAGGTCTTGCCGAGACTCAGCAGCGCGTAGGCGGAGTGGGGGTTCTTTTCTGCGGCTTCCCTGAGGGTGTCCAGCGACAAGTCGAACTCGCCAATGAAGCCGTAGACCAACCCGATTTCCACCATCGCATCCGTCAGGGTCGGGTCTTCAGCGATGATTTCCTTGTAGAGCGCCAAGGCTTCATCGTAGCGTCCGTTGTTTTTATGGTCCCGCGCAATGGCTAACTTCTCTTCAAGTGACACAGTGGCGTCCTCCGCTTCCCTCGCCCGATGTGTGATGGTCACAAGACCATGACACATCTTGGGGTGAGGTCACGTCCTTACGCCCCCAAACGTTCGCCCTCCCGCAGCGGGTTGCCCCGCAGCCACTCCGCTGCCAACATGCGGCGTCGGTTCTCTGCCTGCACCTCCAGCACCAACACCGCCCCCGTGCCGGCGTTCACCACAAACCCCTCGTGCGGACGGACCTCCCTCACCTGACCGGGCGGCTCCTTGCTATCAGACACCAGCGGGACGACCGCCGCCCGCCAGATTTTCAGCGTCTTTCCTTGAATCATCGTAAACGCTCCCGGACGCGGGTTGGTGGCGCGCACCAGATTGACAATCGCCGTGGCGGGTTGTTGCCAATCAATCCGCCCCGCGTCCTTTTTCAACGACGGCGCGTGCGTGGCTTCGGCGTGATTCTGCGGGATACCCTGCGTCTCGCCGCGCTCCAGTCGCCCTAACGTTTCCACCAACGCCTCCGCTCCCAGAACTGCTAACTTATTATACAACGTTCCGTAGGTGTCTTCAGGCGAAATGTCCATTCTTTTTTGCAGGAGAATATCGCCCGCGTCCACCTGCTCAGTCATATACAACGTGGTAATCCCCGTAACCGTCTCGCCGTTCATCAGCGCGTGCTGAATGGGCGCCGCCCCACGATACTTGGGCAGCAGCGAGGCGTGGACGTTGACGCAGCCGAGCCGAGGCGTGTCTAACACCTCTTTGGAAAGAATCTGCCCGAACGCCACCACCACCACCACATCAGGTGCGAGGGTGCGCAGTTGCTCGATAAACTCAGGAGTATTGACTGACTCAGGCTGCGCAATGTTCAGCCCCAACGCCTGCGCGAGCGTTTTCACCGGCGATGACTGCAACGGATGCCCCCGTCCCGCCGGGCGGTCTGGCTGCGTCACGACCAAAGCAACGTCATGCCCTGCCTCCCCTATCGCCCGCAGGCTTGGCGTCGCAAAATCGGGCGTTCCCATGAAAACGATACGCATCGGTTGTGTGGAAAGGTTGAGACGTTGGAACGTTCCAACGTTCCGACGTTCACGTCGTCTCCGACGGTTGCGGCACGTAGGCTTTCTCGCGTCGGCGGGCGAAGGTGGCTTCCACTTGCTCCACCGTCGTCGGGATGAATTTTGTCTCTTCCTCGCCCGTCTCCTTGTTGGTTTCGTGCACCACCCAGCACAGCGTGTCAGGCACCACGCGGTCAATGAACAATTTACCGTCCAGATGGTCAATCTCGTGCTGCACGCAGTGTGCCACCCGCCCCTCGCAGGAATACTGCACAGTTTTACCCTCTTTGTTGCGTCCTGACACCACAATTTGGGCGTGACGCTTCACATCCCCCTGCACGTTGGGGATGCTGAGGCAGCCTTCAGGGTTGACCTCCTGCTCACTGCTCCGCTTGATAATGCGCGGGTTGATCAATCCACGCACCTGCTCGCCTTGACGGAACACGATGATGCGCTTCAGCACCCCAACCTGATTCGCCGCCAAGCCGATGCCCTCCGCCGCTATCATCGTCTCTATCATGTCGCGGAGGAGCGCTTTCTCCTCCGCACCCACCTTGTTCACCGCCTGCGCCTTCTTGCGCAGCACGGGATCGCCTAACAACCGAATCGGCAAAATCGCCATAATCCCTCGAAAACCGTCGTCGTCCTCGTCGTCGTCCCCGTCCTCAAACATCAAAAAACGACGACGGTGAGGACGAGGACGACGACGAGGATAATTTTCATCCAGCGTGATATACCCGTGGGGACATGGATGATTCCTCCGACAAGACCTGTCATGGCGAGCGGAGCAAAACCATCTCCGCCGCAGGGGGCGGCTTCGCTCCCTTGCGCCTTTGGCATCACTCCTTATCACAATACCGACACCGGGTCCACGTCCACCACTACGCCCTGCCTGTCCTGCGACGGGAGCGCGTCAATCGAACGTTGCAGCACGCGGTGGAGGCGCGGGCGGTTGGTGTCGCGGACGAGCAGGTGGAAGCGGTAGTCGCCTTTGAGCCGTGACAGCGGACAGGCGACGGGACCGAGAACTGTCGTGCCGCCGCCCAGTTGATGAATCGCACTCTCTATGAGAAGGTGAATCCGCTGAATCTTCTGGTGCGCCTCCGGCATCGCCGGGTCACTGACGACGATGTTCACCAGATACGACAGGGGGGGATAGGGGAACTCGCGGCGGTATTCAATTTCCTCCTGGTAAAACGCGCGGAAGTCCTGGGCTTGGGCGGCGCGAATGGCGTAGTGCGTCGGACTGAGCGTTTGGATGATGACCGTTCCCGGCTTATCGCCGCGCCCCGCGCGCCCGCTGACCTGCGCGAGCAATTGAAACGTGCGCTCGGCGGCGCGGAAGTCCGGCAGGTTGAGGGCAGTGTCCGCCAAGATAACGCCCACCAGCGTCACGTCGGGGAAGTCCAACCCCTTCGCTATCATCTGTGTCCCGATGAGAACGGATGCCTTGCCCTCGCGGAACTCGCGCAATATCCGCCCGTGCGCCCCCTTGTGCATCGTCGTGTCGCGGTCCATCCGCAACACCTTGACCGATGCGGGGAGGAATTGCGTCACTTCGGCTTCGACTTTTTCCGTCCCGATGCCGGAGAACCCCACCATGGACCCTTGACACGCCGCGCACACCGTCGGCGCGGGTGCGGCGTGGTCGCAGTGATGGCAGCGCAGCACGCGCCCTGTGAGGTGATACGTCAAACTCACATCGCAGTTGGGACAGCGCTCGACGAACCCACAACTGAGACACTGCACGTAGGGCGCAAAGCCCCGACGGTTGAGAAACAGCATCGCCTGCTCGCCGTTGTCGACGCACTCCCACAACGCCTGCCGCAGTCGGTCGCTGAGAATCGGCAACTGTCCGATGACCGCTTCCTGCGTCATGTCCACGATTTCCACCTTCGGCAGCGGACGCTCGCCCACGCGCGATGAGAGCACGGCGAGTCGGTAGCCGCCGCTTTGCGCTTTGTAGTAACTTTCGAGCGAGGGCGTGGCGCTGCCCAGCACCAGCGTCGCCTTTTCGATCTCGGCTCGGCGCCGCGCCACATCGCGGGCGTGATAGTGTGGCAGATGCTCCTGCTTGTAAGAGCCATCGTGTTCCTCGTCCACAATGATCAGCCCGACGTTGCGCAGGGGGGCGAATACCGCCGAGCGCGGTCCCACCACGATGTCCGCCTCTCCTGCCTGCGCCCGCCGCCACTCATCAAATCGCTCGCCCCTCCCCAACGCGCTGTGCAGCACCGCCACCCGCCCGCCGAATCGGCCGCGAAACACCCCTACCGTTTGCGCTGTCAGGGCGATCTCGGGAACGAGCATGATGGCTTGCCGCCCCAGAGAGAGCGTCTTTTCAATAGCCCGCAGGTAAACCTCCGTCTTGCCGCTGGCGGTAACGCCGTGAATGAGGATCGTTGCAGGTTCGGGAGATTCGAGGCTGCGTATGATGAGGTTGAGCGCCTCTTCCTGCTCCGGCGTCAACGCGACCGGATCCTGCGGGAACACCAAGCCCGGCTCTGGCACGCGCGCGGTCTCTACTTCGCTGACGTTGACCCAGCCCTTTCTTTCCAAAGAGCGCAGCGTCGCCGCGTCGCCGACTTGCGCAGCGGGAAGTCCGCTCGCTGACGCTGGCGGCTGATCCCCTGCGGCGCGGAGCAACGTCCGCAACGCGGCGGCTTGTTTGGGAGACTTCTTCTCCAACCTGATAATATCATCTTCCGTCGGCAATTTGTCAAGGTTTAAACGGACGACGCGCACGCGCTGCGGCTTGACTTGGGGAGGGGTCAAGTCGTCGGTCTCAACGACGAAGCCGTCGTCCACCAATCGCCGCAGGGCGTCGGCGATGTCCTGCTTGCC
>JANWYM010000039.1 GCA_025055355.1 Abditibacteriales bacterium | reverse complement strand
TGGGTGGGTCCCCTTCTATTTCTTGGGGGGTTGTTTGTTGGTATTGTCTTTTCCTACCCCTTACGCTCTTGGCTCGGCCGGCGCCCCCCCCGTCCGGAGCCTTAGCGCCTATCCCTCAAACCCCCGAGGATGGAAAGATTGACGCCATGAATCAGCAACCCCGTGACTCATTCTCATTGCCTTCTCGCCCCTTGGTGCCATCTGGCGGCGCGCTCCGACCCTGGCTGGGGCTTGCCCTCGTGTGCGCGGGGTTTTCGCTCCATCCCAAATTTCTTCGTACTTTCTGGACGCGGGAGTATCTGCCCAACGTGGTGCAGCAGTCGGCGACGAACATCATCCTCGCCGTGGGGATGACGTTTGTCATTCTGACGGGCGGGATTGATTTGTCCGTGGGGTCGGTTATGGCACTGTGCGGCGTCGCGTTGGGCATGACGGTCAAAACCGGACCGCCGCCGTTTTTGGCGTGCGCGATGGCGTTGCCGGCGGGCGTGCTGATGGCGGCGTTGACATCGCGCCTGCTGTCACGGCGGGGGGCGGCAGGACACATCGCCTCGGGCGCCGTCGCTCTGCTGGTTACGTTGATAGGTGGCATGGTGGTGCAACAAGCGACGGTGGGCGGCATCCGCTTGGAGGGCGCGCTGATAGCGACCCTGATGGTCGGCGCGGCGTGCGGCTTGCTCAACGGGTTGTTCATCACGCTGGGGCGGGTGCCGCCGTTCGTGGTCACGCTTGGCATGATGACCGCCGCGCGCGGGCTGACGGTCTACGCGACGGACGGTAACAGCGTCTCCGGGTTGCCGCCGCGTCTGGGTGCGCTCGGTGTGGGTGTGCCGCTGATAGCGGTGACGCTTGCGGTGGTGGCGCTGAGCGCGGTGCTGCTGTTGCGCACGCGGGCGGGACGTTACATGCTGTCCATCGGCGGCAACGAAGAGGCGGCGCGGTTGAGCGGCGTCAACGTCACCGCCTACAAAACGCTCGCCTACCTGCTGTCGGGTATTACCTCGGCTATTGCTGCCATTGTCCTCACCGCAAAATTTCAACTCGCTGACACCGGCGCGGGCATGGGCGCGGAACTGAATGCGATTGCCGCTGTCGTCATTGGCGGCACGAGTCTGAGCGGCGGGCGCGGCAGCGTCATCGGCACGTTGATTGGCGCGCTGACGATTCAAGTGTTGAACGCCGGGCTGGTCATCATCGGCGTCAGGGACACCCTGCAACTCGTCATCATCGGCGCGGTGATTGTGGTGACCGTGATGATGGACAGGTATTGGACAAGCCCATGAAATCGTCCTCGTTGTCAGTTCAGGAGTTACGCGGTTACCACCCTTATCTTTCAACCTCGCTCCCCGCCTCTTGAGGGAGGGGAAAGTAAGGTGTCAGCAACGACGTAACTTTGGGGCTGCTATGGGAGGGCAGGTTGCTCACTTGCCCCTCCACGTCTCACAAGGAAAAAACACGCGTGGAGCGAAGTCAATAGATCATGAGGTCCGAGTCTCAACGCATTGGTTTACGCGCCATCATCCTTGCTGTCCTGCTGATGCCGCTCAACGCCTACTGGGTCGGCTATATGGAGTCCATCAAATACAGTGGGCATCCGACGACCTATTCACTGTATTTCAACACGGTCTTTATCCTGCTGATTCTCACGTGGCTCAACGCCGTCGTGCGCCGTCTCTCGCCGCGCGCCGCGCTGACGCAGGCGGAACTGTTAGTGATTTACTTCGTGCTGGGCATCGGCTCCTCGCTGGTGGGGCACGACCAGGCGCAGGTATTGCTGTCCGTCATCGGCTATCCCAAATACTTCGCCCGACCCAGTAATCAGTGGGAGAATACGTTCTTCGACTACCTGCCCCGCCGCCTGCTCGTCTGGGACGACGAAGCCTTGCGCAACGTTTACCTGGGCGGCTCCTCGGTGTGGGAGAGACGCAACCTCATCGCTTGGGGTATGCCGCTGCTGTGGTGGGGCGCGTTCACGTTCATCCTCCTGTTCGTGATGCTGTGCCTGTGCGTGATGCTGCGCAAGCAGTGGACGCAAAACGAGAAACTCTCCTTCCCCCTCGTCACGCTGCCGCTGGAAATGACCGACCCGTCGCTCAAGTTTTACCGCAACCGTTTAATGTGGTATGCGTTTCTGATTCCCACCGTCATTAACACCTTCAACAACCTGAACTTGCTCTATCCGAACGTTCCCAAATTTGAGATGCGCACGGTGGATTTGCAGACCTATTTCACCTCGCCGCCGTGGAACAAAATCGGCTGGACGCCGGTGTGGTTCTTTCCGTTTGCCGTCGGTGTCGGTTTCCTGCTGCCGCTGGACCTGTTGTTCTCGGCGTGGTTCTTCTACTTCATCTGGAAAGCGCAGCGCCTCATCGTTGCCTCCTTGGGCTACAACGTCGGACCGGAAAACCCGCCCTACAACGCCGAGCAATCCTTCGGCGCGTATGCGGGGATTGCCGTGTTCATCATCTGGGCAGCGCGGCATCACTTGAAAGCCGTCATACGGCAGAGTTGGGGGTGGAGGGGCAAGGGTTCATCTCCAAACTCCCCCCTCAACCCCTCCGAGGAAGCGGAAGAGGCGTTGAGTTACCGCACCGCACTCATCGGCTTCGTGGTGGGCATGATTGTGCTGGTGCTGTTCAGCGTCGCCCACGGGATGGAGGTGCGACCGGCGATTGCGTTCTTCGTGATGTATCTGATTATCTCGCTGACCATCAGCCGCGTGCGCGCCGAGTTCGGCTCGCCCGTTCACGACCTGCACTTTGCCGACCCCGGCTATATCATGACGCAGACGTTCGGCGCGAAGATGTTCTCGCCGCAGACGCTGACGATGTTCTCGCTGTTCTTCTGGTTCAACCGCGCTCATCGCAGCCACCCGATGCCCGTGCTGTTGGAAAGCATCGTCGCCACCGGACGTGTCGGCGCATCGCGGCGGAAGTTGACGCTCCTGCTCGTCATCGCTATCGCGCTGGGGCTGGCGTGCGCCTATTGGGCTTTGCTGGATCGCTACTTTGTGTTGGGTGCCGGCACGGGCAAAGTCATCGGCGGGATGCAGCGGGGGTTTGGCAGTCAGCCGTTCAACCGCCTGAGAGACTGGATCGCCTCCCCCAAGCCGCCCAACTACGGCGCGTTGGGGTTTATGACGGGCGGGTTCTTGTTCACGTTACTCCTCTACTTCATCCGCACGCGCGTCATCGGCTTCCCGTTCCATCCTGTCGGCTACGCGATTTCTGGCACGTGGTCTATGGAACTCGTGTGGTTCTCGCTCCTCGTCGCGTGGCTGTGCAAGCGCACCATCTTCAAATACGGCAGTTTTAAACTCTACCACCAAGCCGTGCCGTTCTTTCTCGGTCTGATTTTAGGCGACTTCATCAGCGGGGGCGTGTGGAACATTTTGGGTGTGACCTTCGATTGGCCGATTTATCACTTCTTGGGATAGAACGGGCGACCGTGTTCCTCTGGGGAGAGCCAAAAGCCGTAGCAGGCATTTTCGCAGGAATCATCTATGTCCCCAAGGGGACACCACACTTGATGAAAATCATCCTCGTCCTCGGTCGTTTGTGAGTTCGAGGACGACGACGAGGACGAGGATGATTATTTTCAAGGGAGAGGGCGAAACGCAAAGGTTGAGTTTTGGAGATTACTCCCGCCGTTCGACGGGGGCTGGCACGCTGTCCACCACCTCGCGGATGACCTGGGCTGTGGTTTTGCGCCGCAGGCGGCTTTCGGGGTTGAGGATGACGCGGTGTTCCAGCACCGGTCCCGCCACCCATTTGATGTCATCAGGCAAAACGAAGTTGCGGTTGTTGAGCGCGGCGAGCACCTGCGCCGTGCGGTAGATCGCCTGTGAGGCGCGAGGGCTGGCGCCCAGCACCAAATCGGGGCAGCGCCGTGTGGCGTGCACGATGCTGACGATGTATTGGCGCACCGCGTCGTGCACGAAGACGTTCCGCACCTGTCGTTGCGCCTCGATTAACTCTTCAGCGGTGGCGACTTGTTGGAGCGTGTGAATCGGATGGTCCTTTTCCGTGCGCAGGAGCATGTCGTTTTCGTCCTCAAAGGCGGGGTAGCCGATGGACAGGCGCATGAGGAAGCGGTCGAGTTGCGCTTCGGGCAGGGGGAAGGTGCCCTCATGTTCGACGGGGTTCTGGGTGGCGATGACCATGAACGGGCGGGGCAGGGGGCGCGTGACGCCGTCCACCGTCACCTGTTTTTCCGCCATGCACTCCAACAGCGCCGACTGCGTGCGAGGGGTGGCGCGGTTGATTTCGTCGGCAAGGAGAATCTGATGGAACACCGGCCCGGGGCGGAACTCAAACTCCGCTGTCTTCTGGTTAAAAATCGAAGTCCCCGTGATGTCCGTCGGCAGCAGGTCGGGCGTGCATTGAATCCGCGCAAACGAGCAGCCCAACGATTTCGCTAAGGCACGGGCGAGCATCGTCTTCGCCACCCCCGGCACATCCTCGAGCAGAACGTGTCCCTCCGCCAGCAGCGCGGTCAACGCCAACCGCACCGCCTGCCGCTTGCCGACGATGACCTTCTCCACGTTCTGGATAATTTTCGTTCCGAACTCGTAAACCGTTGCCAAGCGCTTCCTCCCCTCCATGCGGATTTTATCATTGAGGGGAAGGGATGTCAAATGGATGGAATCCGTCCGATGGATTCCCAAGCCGTTGGCGATCGGATGCCCCTGAAAATTCGCGTCGACTCTTCTCGCTGCATGCGGTATAATGAAAAGTCGAGCCGTGGTCGCCATTCCCTTCTCCTCCCACGAGGGTAGGGGAGCGGCGTTTTTATACATACTCTTAGAGCCTATCCGAAAAACTCATTCTCCCTCTTCGCCAGGGAGGCTCCGGGAGGTTTTTGGCGTTATGTTGACCTCTCCCACCCCCCTCCTAATAAGGAGAGGAGAGTTTTCGGATAGGCTCTTAGGGGCGCGCAGAGCGCGCGACGTCAAAAACAGGAGGGATGAATAGTGAACACGCAAAAGGTGATTGAAGGTTTGAACAAGGACCTCTCGATGGAGTATGCGGCGGTCATTCAGTTGATGCAGCATGCTTTCTTGATGCAGGGCTACGAGCGAGAGTTCCTCGCTGGGATGCTGGTGCAGCACGCGCAGGAGTCGCTGATGCACGCGAAGATGTTGGGCGACAAAATCGTGGCGCTGGGCGGTGTGCCGACGGTGGAGGTGGGGCGCATTCGGCAGTCCACCGACACGCGGGAGATGCTGGAGCAGGACCTCGAACTGCACATCGAGGTCATCGCCAACCTGAATGAGCGGCTGCAGCAGGTGCAGGACGATGCCGCGCTGCGCGTGATGATTGAGCAAGCCATCGCGGAGGAAGTGGCGTTCATGGAGAAGTTGGAGAAGATCCTATCCCTCAAGAAAATCGCGGTGGCGGAGAAGGACGTGCAACTTCAGAAGACCGCTGTGGGATAGTGGTGAGTGCCACGACGGTGTCGTGGACTACCCTGGGTCTGGAGGGCGAGTCGGGAAGGGAATCACACGACCCGGCTCGCCCGTGTGTTGTATCGGGCGGGAGGCTTTCGTGGTGCGCACGCCGGTCAGCAGCGATTTCAACTGTTGCATCTGCGCGCCGTCTAAGGTCATCGTCTTCTGGACGAACCAGCCGACGCCCGTGCCCCACGCTAACTGCGTCAGTTCCAGTTCCTGAGAGCCGTCAGGACGCATCCGCAGCGTCACCTCAATTTTGTCCTCGGCGGTTTCGCTCGGTAGTTCCCCTAAGAAGATTTCAGCCGATTGTGGTTTTAGAGCCAGCATGTTGTTAATTGCTCCCCGTTGTGTTTTCGATGGATGTTGCAAGTTCTTTGCCCCCCGTGAGGAAAGGGCTGGCAGGGACGCCCGCCCCTACTTCTGTGTTTTCGATGGATGTTACAAGTTCTTTACCCCCCGTGAGGAAAGGGCTGGCAGGGACGCCCGCCCCTACTTCTGTGTTTTCGATGGATGTTGCAAGTTCTTTATTCTTTGCCCCCCGTGAGGAAAGGGCTGGCAGGGACGCCCGCCTTTCCTTCATGATGCCCGCAGGGGGCGATGCTACGACTTGTCTTTGTCAGAAGTGAGCAGCGCGTCTACGCGAATGAGTTTCTGCGTCTTCGACGCGTGCGTTGCTTCGCAATGCCCGCAGCCGCTCGCGCAGCCGCCCGCTTTTTTTCGCCGCAGGACTTGCCACACCAGATAGAGCGCGGCGCCGGCGACGAGGATGAGGGCAATGATGTTTTGGACGGCAGGAGACATGACCACTGAGAGCCTATCCGAAAACTCTCCCCTCCTTGGTAAGGAGGGGAGTTTTCAGATAGGCTCTTATCCCCAACCCAACAACCTTCCCCCTTGGTAGACAGTCAACGACCCCAGATACGCCAGGGCAGTCATGTAAGCCACCATGAAGGCAGCCCAGCCCCAACTGTTGGTCTCGCGGCGAACGATGGCGACGGTGGACATGCATTGGCAGGCCAGCACGAAGAACACCATCAGCGACACCGCCACCAGCGGTGTGTAAACGGGGCGTCCGTCGGGATACTTTTCGCGGCGCAACGCTTCGCGCAAGCCGACGGAGGTTTCGTCCGCTTCGCCGACGTTGTAAACCGTCGCCAGCGTGCTGACCAGCACCTCGCGGGCGGCGAAAGACCCAATGAGTCCGATGCCGATTTTCCAGTCGAAGCCCAGCGGGCGCACGACAGGTTCGATGAGACGTCCGAGCCGTCCCGCGTAACTGTGGCGGATCTGCTCGCCCGCCGCTTGTTCCTTCGTTTCGTTTGCAAGCGGCGCGCGCTGCGGATAGGACACCAAGAACCATAGAATCATCGAAATCGCCAGAATAATGGTTCCCGCCCGATACAAGAACTCGCGGGCGCGCTCCCACAAGGTGATGAGGACGTTGCGCAGCACCGGCAGGCGGTAGGGCGGCAGTTCGAGCAGGAACGGCGACGGCTGCCCTTTGAACAGCGTGCGGCGAAAAAGCCAGCCGACGCCCATCGCTGCCAGCACACCCAGAATATACATGGAAAACAACGTCAACGCAGGGAGCGAGATAAACCCCAACACCCGCTTGTTCGGGATGAACGCGCCAATCATCAGCGTATAAACCGGCAGGCGCGCGCTGCAACTCATCAGCGGCGCGATGAGGATGGTCAGGAAGCGGTCGCGCTTGTTTTCAATCGTGCGCGTCGCCATGATGCCCGGAATGGCGCAGGCAAACGAACTCATCAGCGGGATAAACGACCGCCCGTGCAAGCCGACGCTGGACATGAGTTTGTCCATCAGAAACGCCGCCCGCGCCAGGTAGCCGCTGTCGTCCAACAGCGCAAGGAAGAAGAACAGAAAAAGGATTTGCGGCAGGAACACGACCACCGCACCTGCGCCCGCAATCACGCCGTCCACGAGAAGCGACCGCAGCGCGCCGTCAGGCAATACAGCGGCGACGCGTCCGCCCAGCCATCGCATCGCGCCGTCAATCGCGTCCATCGGCAGTTGTGCCCACGAGAAAATGGACTGAAAAACTATCAACATGAGAACGAGGAAAATGACGGGACCGAAGAGGCGATGCGTGAGGACGCGATCCAGACGCTCCGTCAGCGTCAGCCGCGCCTCCTTGGGCACGCTCATCGCGTCGCGGCAGACCTCGTTAATCCAGCGGTAACGTTCCGTCGCTTCGGCGTGAATGGTGTCCACGTCGCCGGTGCCCAAGCATGACCTTACGCTTTCCACGATGGGCAGCCAGTTGTTGCCCCAACGCTGCTGGACGGCTTCAGTGGCGCTGTCGCTGACCAACATGCGCAGGGCAAGCGCGTGCGCCCAAACTTCATCAATCCCCAAGTCTTTTTGAAGTCGCTCTTTGAGTTGGTTGGTCGCGGTGCGCAGCGCGGGCGGCAGCGGCACGCGCTGTTGGGGCAGCGGCGGCATCGTGGTCAACTGCGCGCGCAGGTCGTCCATGCCCTGCCCCTTGTGCGCGATGAGCGGCACGACAGGGACGCCCAACTTGGCTGCGAGAATTTTGGCGTTGACAGCGCGCCCGTGCGCCTCCGCCGTGTCGAGCATGTTAAGCGCCACGATGACGGGCAAGCCGAGTTCCATGACCTGCGTGACGAGGTAGAGATTGCGCTCAAGGTTGCTGGCGTCCACGACGACGACCACAACATCGGGGCGGGGCGTGTCATCGCGCAGCCCCAGCAAAACATCGCGGACGATGTCCTCGTCCGGGGAACGCGAGGTGAGAGAATACGCGCCGGGCAAGTCGAGGACGGTCACGCTGCTGCCGTCGGGCAGCGTGCAGCGACCCTCCTTCTTCTCCACCGTGACGCCGGGGTAGTTCGCCACCTTCTGCCGTAAGCCCGTCAACTTGTTGAACACCGTCGTCTTGCCCGCGTTGGGATTGCCGACGAGAGCGACCAACTGGGGGCGAGGTGTCAGAGACGCGGGCCGCGTTTTGAGGGCAGCGTCGGTAGTCATGAACGCCTTGGCTGATAGATGAGTTCATGAGGTTCATCGGGTTCATGAACCCCCAAACTTCATGAACTTCATGCACTCAAAATGATGTTGTGCGCTTCGCGCTTGCGCAAACTGAGATGGTAGCCGCGCACGGTGACTTCTAACGGGTCACCCAGCGGGGCGTATCGCACCACGGACACGGACGTGCCCGGCACGAAGCCCAATTCCAACAAACGCTGCGCCAAGTCGGGCGAGCCGCCCACGCGCAGAATCTTCCCGCCGTGACCGGGCGGGCAGCGGTCTAAGGGGAGTTCGGTCATAACACTTCGCCTAATTGATGGTTCATGGTCAATGGTCAATGCAAGCACCAACCATATAACCATGAACCATCAACCACTCCGTCGTTACGGCATCGGTTCTCCCCGTCCGTTCCAATACGAGTTATCCCGCTCCAGCACCTCGCGCTTGAACCACTTCACGTGCCCATCGCAGAAGGCGACGTTGACGCCGTTCTGATGACGGGCGGAGAGGCGCGAGAAGCCCTGCTTGCCCGGAAAGTCCACCGGTGGGCTGGTGCACCCCGAACTGGGAAAACCAATCGAACGTGCAGGCAGGAAGGGCGGGTCAATCGAGTAGCCGTGATTGCCGATGACGTTGCACGCGGTTGTGCCGGCATCGTAACTCAGGGGATGGAGGTAGTATCCACCAGTGCCGTCGCTGTCGGCAAGGGCAATCGTCTGGGCAGGCACTTGAATCGCGGCGTCCGACACCGGCACGTTGCCGCCCTGAGCGACCGGGCGCGAGTTGCCCAAGTATTGGTAGTTGTAGCCGTAACTGAGGTTGCGCCCGCGCTGCGTCCCTGTCATCTGAAACGCCGTCTGCGACTGGGGTAAACTGGGGCAGACGAAAACCCCGACGTTCTTCACGTAGGGCTGCAAAATGTCATACCACCGCTCCACTCCCCCCACACGATTGTAGGAAAACGCCGGATACGCCTCGTAATCCTGAACATACATCTGAATCGCCAACCCCATCTGCTTCAGGTTCGATGAGCAACTCGCCTGCCGCGCCTTCTCCCGCGCCTGCGTGAACACAGGCATCAGGATTGCCGCCAAAATGGCGACAATCGCAATGACCACCAGCAACTCAATCAGAGTAAACCCGCGCCGTGCGCTTCTGTGAAACATAGACATACTCCTTCAACTTGACAGAATACGCCGCGACGTGGTAAACTCTGAAGCGGTGCGCTGTGGGTTTACCACGGCGGCGCTGGGCTGGCGGTCGCTTTGCGAGGGCTTCAGCCAGCCCTTCTTCTTTCTCACCTGTCGCTTTGAGCAAACCTTATGCCAGAAGGGAAAAATATTGAAATTGAGAATCATTCTCAGCATTCATCGAGCCGTTAGACGCTGCTGCTTTTGATAAAGTTTCCCGAAATGCCAGAATTTTCAGCAGAAAGGATGAGGCAAAGATGTCACAGTATCCCTATGGCAGTCCCTTGGGTCGTTTGGCGGAACTGCGCGACGCACGTAGCAAGCGCGTGTCCAGTTGGGACCAGACGGGCGGCAACCGCGACTGCATCTCCATTCCCGCGGGGCAGACGGCAACGCTCGCGGACATTCACGGCGCGGGCTGCATTCGGCACATCTGGTTCACGATTGCCTGCCCGGACAATCGCTACCTGCGGAAACTCATCCTCCGGATGTTTTGGGATGAGGAGGAGAACCCCAGCGTCGAAGTGCCTGTCGGCGATTTCTTCGGCTGTGGGCACGCAAAGTTGCAGCACTTTGTAAGTTTGCCGCTCTCGGTCATCAAAGGTCCGGGCTTAGGCACGCAGGCGGGGATGAACTGCTACTTCCCCATGCCGTTCGCCCAGCGCGCGGTCATCACAGTTGAGAATCAATGTGAGGTCGAAGTGCGGGCGTTCTACTACTACATTGACTACGAGGCATACGACAGCTTGGCGGACAACTTGGGTCGCTTCCATGCCTGGTTCAACGTCGAGAAGCCGTGCAAAGCCCTCAAGTATCCCGAAGGCAAGCCGCCGGTCAACCTCACGGGCAAGGATAACTACCTCATCTTAGATGCAAAGGGACGGGGGCACTTCGTCGGCTGCGTGTTGAGCGTGGACAACTGGAACGCTTTTCATCAGAACTACACGTGGTTCGGCGAAGGTGACGATATGTTCTTTATTGACGGCGAGAAGTGGCCGCCCAGTTTGCACGGCACAGGGACGGAGGACTACTTCTGCGAGGCGTGGGGTTTCCCGTCGGGGGCATACTCCGGGCTTTACACAGGCGTGAGCATCGGCAGCGACACGCAGAATTGGAGCGGGCAGTGGACGCTCTACCGCTTCCACATCGAAGACCCCGTCCACTTCCAGAAGTCGCTGCGTTTTAGCATTGAACACGGTCACGCGAACGACCAGGGCAACGATTACTCGTCCGTTGCCTACTGGTATCAGACCGAGCCGCACAAGCCTTTCCCGCCGTTTCCATCCCTGGAAATGCGGATGCCTCGACGATAATCGTAGGGGCGGGACTCCGTGCCAGCCCGCATCACGCATCAAAGGGCTGGCAGGGACGCACCGCCCCTACGTTCTAATGCGGCGCTAACATCGTAGGGGCGGGACTCCGTGCCAGCCCACATCACGCGTCAAAGGGCTGGCAGGGACGCACCGCCCCTACGTTCTGATGCGGCGCTAACATCGTAGGGGCGGGACTCCGTGCCAGCCCACATCACGCATCAAAGGGCTGGCAGGGACGCGCCCCCCCTACATGGCTCAAAAAAAAAACGGCTCGGTTGAGGGCAACCGAGCCGTTCTTCTCTTTTCCCTTCCCCACCGCTTCACTTCTTCGCGGGCTTGGCAGGTTTGGGCGCAAAGGTGCGCACGTAGTTGACCAGATGCCAGCGGTCGTTGTCTTTGACTTCCTTCTTGAAGCCCTTCATCACGGTGCCCTCTTTGCCTTCGCTGATGATCCAGAAAATCTCCTGCTCGCTTTCTTTGGCGAACTCAGCGGTGGAGAGGTCGGGCATCTTCACATTGGGCATCGTTTTGGCGACCTGTCCATCACCTTTGCCAGTTTTGCCGTGGCAGGCTTCGCACTTCTCAGTGTAAATCTTCTTCCCGGCGGCGATGGATTGTGGCGTCGCCTTCACCGGGTTTTTGAGTTTGGCATACTCCGGCGGTATTTTCTCATCCGCCCACGCCAGCCACACCAAACCCACTACCAATCCGATTCCACCCATGATTGACAACTGACGTCTCTTCAAGGCTTGAACCTCCTCCTAAAAAAATCTGAGAATATGCGCTGCACGTTCAGCGCGCTTGATTAAGATACTTTTGCGCCCTTCTGGTTGCAGAAAAATTAGGGCTCATACCGAATCCACAGCGGGCTTGCCCATGCCATCTTGCCGTCCTCCTGCATGAGGCGGACGTAATACATGTTGACCGCGCCCGCTTGGGCGGCGTTATCCGTCCAACTCAACTTCACATCGCGTCTTCTCGGCTCAACGGCGTAAACGTATTCAGGCGTCGCCTGATCAATCTGCCGCACGATGTCCACGCGGGCGACGGGTGCCGTGCCTTGAATGAGGATGTCCAACTTCGGCAGCGACTTGGACGTGAACTCGTCCCCCATCATGTAATTCCCGCAGCGCACGTCCAGGATGATGTTGTCGTTCGCGCCGTAGGAGTGGCGCTTTTTGAAGGCGTCCAGAATCGCCTCGCGGGTGGGCTTTTCGGCGAACACGACACCGTAACTGATGTGGGTGCTGATGTGGTCGCTGCTGACCTGAAAGCCCAAACGGTAGCCCTTCTCGAAAGCCCGCCAGACGAACCCGGCGGGTTGGTAGCCGCCGATGCTGTCCTGCGCGTCTTTGGCGGCTTTGGGGGCTTTGGGCTCTTCGTAGTTCTGCCGATGCCCCTGATAGATTTCGACGACGGGCTCCACCTGCGGGTCGTTGTCGCGCCAGTCGGTGCCCATGTTGGTCGCGGAGGTGTGCATCGAGCAGATGCCGCCGAAGAACTTGAGGTAGGCAAAGAGGTTCTTCGTGTCGGGCGCGCCCTGTTCGGGCGTGCCAAAGAGCCTTTCAGGCGCCTGCTGCGGGTTGCCAAAACGCGGCAGGGGGCGAATGCCGCGCTTGGCGAACATGACGTTGCGGTGCCCGCTGGGATAGTTCACACTGCGCTCATAGGTAAACATCGGCAGGAACGTCGGCGGATGATGATACATGTCAATCTGCTTCTGCGACAGCCACCAGGTGTATTCTAACGAGATGCCTCCTGGTCCCACGCCGTTGTCGTGGTCGCCTGGACCAATCCAGTCCATCTTCGCCACGTCCAGCCCGTAGCGCCACATATCCTCAAACGGTCCGTCCTGGTCGCGGTGGCTGGAGATTTCGGTGTGCCGATGGAACTCGCCGCGCAGCAGTTGATACGTCCTTCCACCGACGGTGGCGCGATAGGCGCGGATGCGCTTGATGTCCTCGGCTTCGTTGGGATGCACGGGTTCGACATCAAGGAGGGGCTGGGAAGGGGTAGCCGCAACCAACATCGGCTCTTTCGGCGCGCCGTCCGCTTGCAGCAGCGCCGCGTAAAGGTTGTTTTCGCTCGCCGTATTCGTCCCGCCCGTGCGCCCGTCGCTGGAGTAAATGGCAAGCAACCCTTTGCCTTTGAGCGGCACGAGGGCGGGGCGGTTATCCATCAGGTTGTCCGAGTTGGGCAGCGGAATTTCGGGCGACCACTTGTCCCCGTCATAATACATCGCAAAACTCTGCCATCGCTCGCCCGCGCCCGTTGCCAACGCATGGCGGCGGAACAGCAGCCACACCCGCCCCTGGTCGTCCACGCTCAGGCGTGGAAAACTCAACCGCTGATGCGGCGTGCCGGCAGGTTGCCCCACGAGAAGGTCTGTCGCCACAGGCGTCGCCCTGACCTCCGCCGCCTGCATCAACTTCCCCTTGTCGTAGCAGCGCACGATGATGTTGCGCCGAAGGTAAAACGGCACACCACTTTTTCCCTCCCACCGCGAGCCGTAATCTTTGCCCCAGTTCGGGTCGGCGTCCTCGTAGGCAATCCAGAGGCGGTCTTGTTTGTCAACGACGATGCTGGGACGGGCTTCGTAGCGGGGGGAGGTGGCGATGGGTCTTGCGGTGAGCGGACCAAAAGAGAAACCGCTTCGTTCTACGAACAACCCAACGTCGTAGTTTCCCGCCTCATAAGTGTCACAGGCGACATAGACCCGCCCTTTGGAATCAACGGCGATGGAAGGATACCACTGGTTGGAAGCGTTGGCGACGAAGAAACCGCCGCGCGGCTCTTTATCTTCGGCAGGGAGAGCCATGCGCCAGATGTCAAAGTTATCTCTCCGCCACGCCTGCCATGCCACGAGCACACGTCCGCGCACCGTGTTGGCGACTGGGTTGATGTCCGCGCCCCCATCGCGAGTCAGCCGCTTGACGTGAGTCCACTTGTCGGCTCTCGGACTGTAGCCGCGCGCCAGTAAGTCCCAGTTCCCGTCCAGATTCTGCGACCACACCACCCATACGCGCCCTTGCCCGTCCACCGCTACTGTCGGACGCCACACGTCCAGTCCTGCCTCCGTCACGTCCAGCGGCGCGCTCCACGCCTTGCCGTCGAATTTCATCAGTTTGATTTGGTCGCCGTTGCCCTTCGTAACTAACGAGTCGAATTCGCCCTTGAAGACCTCATCGGTGTTGATGGGATTGCCATGTTTGTAAGCAACGTAGGCGCACCAAATTGTGCCGTCAGGCGCGACGGCGCAGGCGGGGAAGTCTTCTTCATCAGGCGAGCGAGTGATTTGCGCCCACAGTGGCACGCGCTCCACAGCGGCGGCGCCGTCGAGGAACGTTGTGCGACTCCCGAACTTGAGGTCGCTGAGGGCGAAGGAAAAATTCCCCTGCCGCGTCGTCACCTCAACCTTCGCCGTCAGCGGCGCGTCGAAGGTGGCGAACAACTGCACGGGACGCATCGGAGCGTTCTGCGCCGCGCCCTGCCGCCGCGAGCGCATCTTCCACGCGCTCCCCTCAAGGCGGTCCTGCTGCACCAGCCGCGCGTCGAGACGCACGACCTTGCCCTCGGACAACGTGAGGTCGCCATCCCAGTCGGTTGGCTGCGCGTCCTTCAAGCCCAGCGTCAGTTGCACCGCCACACCGTCCAGCGGCATCGGCGTTAGCGGATTGGTCACGGCGCGCCGCGCCTGTCCGCCTGAGGCTCGCTGCATCAGACCTCCAATGACCAGCACCGCCGCCGCTGCTGCCACCAACGCCCCCAACGTCCGCCCTTTGCGCATCGCGCTCACCTCCGAGAGAATCTCCCCTCACCCCTCCTTCGCGGAGAGGAAAGTCGGGAGATTAGGTGGCGTTATGATACCTGAATTTTCGGGCGGTGGCAAGTTCTTGTTTAATGCAAGCTAAACTTTTGCGTTTTGCCTTCTCCTCCGAAGATGCCTGTCATCGCGAGGGGGGGGGAGCAATGCCCGGGGGGGGGGGTGGGGGTAGGGGGGGGGGTGTGGTGGGGGGGGGGGCGCGGGAGAGGAACAACGCCCGGGGTGGGGTG
>JANWYM010000399.1 GCA_025055355.1 Abditibacteriales bacterium | reverse complement strand
CGATGGGCGTGGTCTACGAGGGCCACGATCCGATGATCGACCGCACGGTCGCGATCAAGACCATCCTGCCGGCACAGCTGCGCGGCGGCGAGCGCGACGCGATGCTGGCGCGCTTCCGCCGCGAGGCGCAATCGGCAGCCAGCCTGTCGCACGCCAACATCGCTGCCGTCTACGACATCGGCAAGCACGGGGATATGCCCTATATCGTGATGGAACTCGTCGAAGGTTCCAACCTGCAGGAAGTTCTCAAGCGCGAGGGGACGCTGCCCGTTGCACGCGCCGTCAAAATCGCCGCGCAGGTCTGCGCGGCGCTCGCTCACGCCCACGCCAAAGGTATCATCCACCGTGACATTAAGCCACATAACATTTTGCTGTCCGACGGCGACCAGGTGAAGGTCACCGACTTCGGCATCGCCCGCGCGCGGGCGGCGGAGACCATCACCAAAACGCACGCCCTCATCGGCACCGTCGCCTACATCTCGCCCGAGCAAGCCAAGGGCGAACCCGCCACGCCCGCGAGCGATTTGTATGCGTTAGGGGTGGTGCTTTACGAAATGCTCACTGGGCGCGTGCCGTTCACGGGCGAAACGCCTGTCGCCATCGCCCTCAAGCACCTCAGCGAACCGCCCGTGCCGCCGTCGCAATATCGTCCCGACCTGCCTCCTGCCCTCGAACAGGTCATCCTCAAAGCCCTCAGCAAAGACCAAACTGTCCGCCACGTTACCGCTCAAGAGCTCCTGCGCGATTTGCAGATGTTGAGCCCCGATGGCTACGGAGCAGTCGCGCACCTTCAGCCCTCGACCCCCGCTGTCCCCTTCGACCCTGACCGCACGCAGTTAATTCCCCGCCCCGTTCTCCCCGCCACAGGCGTTGCTGAACCTGAGCGCAAAGAGCCGTGGATGGAGAAAACCGCCGTCCGCCCGCGCGTCGCTGTCTCCCCCCGCGTGATGCGCGCGGCAGACGTGCCACGACGTGGAGCGCCCTGGGCTGCGATCGTGGGCATCGGCGCGCTGCTTGCCATTCTGGTCGGTGGCACAACGGGAATTCTGATGAACACATCTGCCCCGTCGTCATCGCCGGTCCACACGACCGTCGTGCCGAACCTCATCGGACAGGACACCACCCTCGCCACGCAGTTGCTCCGCCAGGCGCGCCTGCATTGGGGAACGAAAAAACTCGTTCCCAACGACTCCGTGCCGCGCGGGCACATCCTTGAGCAAGACCCGCCGCCCGGCACGCAAGTCCCCCAGGGCAGCAGTGTGAACGTCGTCATCAGTCAAGGACCACCCATCCAAATCATCAGCGTCCCTGATGTGACCGAGATGTCGCGCAGCAAGGCGGAAAGCATTTTGGAGGGAAGCCGCCTCGCGCTCGGCAGCGTCCGCGAAGAGTATAGTGACCACACGCCCGCCGGTTACGTGATGAGCCAGTCGCCGCGCGCGGGCGCGCGAGTGGAACAAGGCACCCCAATTGACCTCATCATCAGCAAAGGACCCGAACCCGCGCCACCGACGGCTGAGGTCACGATCATGCCGCCGCAAGACGGCGACCAGATAGCGACGGTGAAAGTCACTCTCCCGCCTATGCCGGCAGCGCAGCGGGTCAAGATCGTTTTCCGCGACGAGAGCGAGAGCGAGACCGTGTGGTACGACCAGTCCCATGTCGGGGGAGAGCACTTTGAGTTTTCCCGCGAAGTTACGGGCAGCGGCGAGATTCGGGTGTATATCGAGGACACGTTGGTGAAGGCGCAGAGGGTAGGGGCGGGGGAGTAAGTAGCGCGTGCATCTCCTCCGACAATCGTCCTCACGCTCGACCACTTTTTTCTTTGGGTCCCATCCGCTGCGCGGCGAGCCATGAGAGCAGCACAACCGCCGCGCCGATTTGGAAGAGGAGGCGATAGCCTAATTCCGTCCAGAGGATGCCGCCCACAAGGGGAATGATGACGGCGGAGACATGATTCCATGTCATACCCATCGCCAGGGTCGGCGTGAGGTCGGCGTCCTTGGCGATGCGGCGCACGTAAACTTGCAGGGCGATGCCGCCGAACATGAGCAGGCTGCTGTCGAGGCAGAACAGCGCGGCGACCTGCGCCTGACTGCGGGCAAGGGTGTAACCCAAGAACACAGCGGCGACGAGGAGGTAACTGACGGTCAACACCTTTCGTTCGCCGAGGCGGTCAATCAGCCGCCCGACCAGCGGTGCGCCCAGCATGGTCATCGTGGTATTGATGACGCCCAAAAGCGCCATCGTTTGGGCGGGGGTGTCAAATTGCCTGACCAGCAGCAGCGCCCCGAACGTCAGAAAAATCTGCCGTCGGCAGCCTTCCAGCATAGTCATCAAGTAATACAACCCATACTCGCGTTTGAACACGAGGCGCGGCTTGTCGGGATGACCGATGTCGGGGGAGATGCGCGACACGATACCAGCGGCAGCCAGTGACGCCAACGCTGCCACGAAGAACATCGTGCGCAGCGAGATGAACGGCGCTGTGAGGAAGACAAGCGACATCGCGGCGATGGCGGCTAACGCCCCATAACTGTTGAGTTGCCCGACTCGCTGCCCGTGCTTGCCCTTCTCTGATAGCGCGAGGTTCATCGAGCCTTGCAGCGGTCCCCACAGGTGAAAGCCGACGCTCCACAGGTAGGTCGAAGCGACCAACGGCCAGTAGGCGCCCCGCGGAATCCAGTAATAGCCGCCCATCCCCACCGCCACGAGCAGCATCGTCCCACTCGCCACCAGCGGCTCCGCTAACCGCATCGTGACCGCCGAGAGGAACGCCGTCAGAAACCCTGCCGTCTCGCGGAGGGACTCCATCAGTCCCAACTGCGTCGGGGAAATGCCTATCTCCTGGATGAAAAAGTTCATCTGCACGGCGTTGTAGACGCCGAATCCTAATTGGAAACAGATGACGGTCAGGACAAGGAGTGTCCATTCACGGGAACGGTTCACAAGCGTTAATCGGTCAATGAGTCAATGGTCAATGATTCGATGGATACCGACATTGACCATGGACCTCCCGGGGGGCATGGTCTCAAGGCCGTGCCCTATCGGGGGAGCGTTTCGCTGCTGCTCCAACAGGGATGTTCATCGGGGGAACGCTCCCTCTAAGCGTTTGTCTAAACCGTTGGACTTTTTTGCTGGGCGGAGGTTGTGGAGGATGCATGCTTTCACCACTGGTATCGTTGGGATGATAGGGGTGTTGGCTTTCTGCCTGCCGTTGTCCGCTGCGACAATTGTGGGCGTGGTGAGGACAGCGGACGGCGCCAAGCCGCTTCCTGAAGCCCAAATTTATGGGCAGGGGCAGCCGTTTGACGGCGTGACCGTCGGAAGGGTCAACTTCTACGGTCCCCTGCGCCCGGATCAGAAGGGCACGTTTGTGTTGGACGACGTGCCGCCGGGCAGATACATGCTGTTTGCTCTCGCGCCGGGGCATGAGATGGGGCGGCAGGTCGTGCACGTGACGACGGAACGGGGTGAATATGAGATCGCGTTTGCGCTGTCGCCCGTGAGTTCTATCTCCGGTCACATCCGCGACAGGAACAACCAGCCGCTGGCGCACACGCCCATTAGTTTTCTCGCGTCCAGCCGCTACCGCCGCGTTGAGGGGACGACGATAACGCGGGCAGATGGTTCTTACACGATTTATCTCACGACGAGTTATCGGCAGGTCCTCGGCAGCCTGACGATTGAGGCGTTTCCGGGGCAGGAGTCGCAAGTCACCTTCATGACCGGCACACCCCTGCCGTCGGACACGACCAGCTTCTCCCTGTCTGTGAAGGCTCCGGGGTATGCCTTTGCGGATTTGACCAATATCCCCGTGACGGTGGGCAAGGACACGCCCAACGTCAACTTCACCCTGACCGATAAGTCCACAACGCTTTCAGGGAAGGTGACGAGCGACGACGGGCGCACGCCCATCCCCAACGCGAACGTGCAACTCGTGCGGGTGTTGAGCGGAGGGTTTGCGGCGGGGGGGCGGCAGCCGTTCACGCGCACGGGGGCGGACGGCACGTTTGCCTTTACCGACGTCGCGCCGGGAACGTATCAGGTCTATGCCTCCGCGCAGGACTTCACGCCAGTCGGCAGCACCCATTACGCGCAGGTCACAGTGACAGCCGGCAAGCCGGCGGCGGGCGTTCACCTCATGCTCACGCCCGCCGCCAGCATTGAGGGGACGGTTTACGAGAGCGATGGCGCGACGCCGCTGCGCAACCAGATGATTGACGTGCGCGCACAGATGCTCACGGAGTTCGGGCGGTCCACGCGCGGCGCGACGATGAACACACCCGATGGACGCTACCTGATGTCTCATCTGGAGCCGGGAACGTATGAGGTTTTCGTGTTCGTGGAACAACGCGGCATCGCACAGGTGCGCACCCTGTCCGTCAGTAAGGGGGCGAAAGTCAAAGGCTTTGACCTGCGACTTGGCGCGGAGCCGCTGCTGACGCTGACGGTGCGTAACGCGACGGATAGCCAACCGGTGGAAAACGCCGTCGTGTTCATGCGCACGCC
>JANWYM010000398.1 GCA_025055355.1 Abditibacteriales bacterium | reverse complement strand
ATGTGCTATCGGCTCTGTGGAGGTGCGCACCACCGTTCGCTCGACGTGCGTTTCTGCGCCGCGCTTGTCTCTGACGATGAAGGTGAGGACATTTGCGCCCGGCTGCAGGCGGAAGACTTTCGTGAACTTTCCGAGTCGGGAGACGCGAACGGGTTCGTTGTTCAGCAGGAGTATCGCACCCGGTTCGACGGAGCCGCGAACGAGGATGGTGTCTTGGTAGGTGCGGAAGTTATCCTCGGGCTCGGAAATTTGCAGCGCCGGGGTGATGATGCCGATCTGTTCTTTCCACTCCTGTTGCTCGGCGGATGAGAAGGCTTGGATCTGGGGCACGCGGTCGGGGGTGGTGACATGAACGTAACTCCCATGCGGCACGGCGAGCGCGACGGCGGCGCTGATGACCTCCACCGTGCCGTCGTAGACGGACACCTTTGTGCTGCCTTCGGGCTTCACGGTGACGCTGAAAATCGTCCCGCGCACGGTCGCCACCGCCGTCGGCGTTTCGACTTCAAACTTGGAGGCGCGACTCAGCGTGCGGACGATGCGCACCCACACCTTGCCGAGGTTCAAGTGGAACAGGGAGGTTTCAGCGCGTTTCATGCCGTTGTAAGTGCACTTTTTAATCCCCATGGTGGTGTTGGGGGCGAGCCGCATACGCGTGCCGTCTATCCAGTAGAGTTCCACCGTGGAGTTGGGCCCAACAGTGCGCACGACGTCGTCCGTCTGCAGGAGCGTGTTCATCGTCAAGGGACGCCACGCGCCTTTGCCACGTCGTTGATATTCGGCCTGACCGGAGATGTGTGCCACCCCCGCCACCCGCTGCATGATGAACAGCGATTGCACGACGAAGGCACACACCACAACCAGGATCATCACGTTGAACAGAATGAGAAATATCGGTCGGCGCACCTTCTCACTTCCTCGTTCCGCTCAGAGATTTGACACATCGGTTCAAACGTTTTTTACCCATACCCCCCGTGCCATAAACGCGAAATTCACAGCCAGGCAGGTCTGAGATGTATTCCATTGCCTTTGTTCCTCAATCTCCCATCCTCCCCAATCACCCGTCCCTACGTGTTGCAATGGCAAAAGGGCTATGTTATAATCTGTCGCGTAGAGGGTGAGACACCGATGGCAGGACACTCTAAGTGGCATAATATCCGCCTCCGCAAGCAAGCGGTGGACGCGCAAAAAGCCAAAATCTTCGCCAAGATCAGCCGCGAGATCATCGTGGCGGCGCGAACGGGAGGGGGTGACCCAGCGACCAATCCCCGTTTGCGTCTCGCGCTGGACAGGGCACGCGATGCCGGGATGCCCAACGAGAACGTGCAGCGGGCTATCAAGCGTGGCACGGGCGAAATTGAGGGCGGCCATATCGAGGAGTTAGTCTATGAGGGGTATGGACCGGGCGGCGTCGCGTTGCTCATTGAGGCGCAGACCGACAACCGCAACCGGGCTCGCTCGGACATCCGCGCCGCGCTCCACAAGTATGGGGGCAATATGGGGGAACCCGGCTGCGTGTCGTGGTTGTTTCAGCGCAAGGGCATCATTGTCGTCGACCCCCAGGGGATGAGCGAGGACGAATTGATGCTGCTCGCCGCCGACGCGGGGGCAGAGGACATCACGCCGCAGGACGGCACCTATGAGATTTTGACGGCTTATGAAGACCTGGAGAAAGTGCGAGCGCGGCTGCAAGCGAGCGGCGTGCGCCTGTTACGTTGCGAGCCAGCCATGATTCCTTCCACCACTGTGCCGTTGGACGGCGACCGCGCCCGCCAGATGATGAAACTCATGCAGGCGTTGGAGGAACTGGACGACGTGCAGCGCGTCAACGCGAACTTCGACATTCCCGACAGTATCCTCGAGGAACAAGTCGCCTCAGGCAACCCAACGTGACGGACTCCCGCATCGGAGTTCCGCGCCGAAAGGAGATAGTGCTTTGAATAGGTCATCATTTTCCATTCTTTTCTTAGCCGCCGTTTGCCTCGGCGGGGGAGGGGCACTTGCCCTGACCGGATGCGGCAAGGGTCCCATCGTTGCTGACGTGAACGGCACAACGATTACCGAGAGCGAGTTCATCAAGGCGCTCAAACGCAGCCCGGCGGGACAGCAAGTGCTTGTCAAACTCATTCAGGACCAGCTGGTGTTGGACGAACTCAAGAAAAACGGGTTGACCGTCTCCGAGGCGGAGGTCAACAGAGCCTACAAGCAGGCGTGGCAATCGTTGGGGGAGCGGTATGGCGTCAAAACCGAGGCGGAGTTCATCCGCATGCTGCAGGCGCAAGGGAGCAGCAAGGAGATGCTGCTGGAGGACATCCGCATAGGCGCCGCCAAGGAGAAGTTGCTGACCAAGCACGTCAAGTATACCCCCGAGGACATCAAGAGGTATTTTGAACGACATCGGCGGGAGCAGTTCGACACCCCAGAAAGGGTCAGTCTCAACTTCATCGTCACGAAAACGAAGGACGCCGCCGACCAAGCCCTCAAGTCCTTGGCGGAAGGGCGGCAATGGGATGACTTGGCTCGCGAGATCTCCCTCCCTGGCACGCCGTTGGCGCCGCAAGATCTCTACGTGGACGCGCTGGCAGACCCCCACGTGTTCGGCAAAGAGATCGCCGCAGCGGTCGCCAAATTAGAGGAGGGCGCCTACACCGCCCCGATGCCCATTCCCCCCACAAGCCGGTTTTTGATCGGGTTGGGCGTGGCGGGCGCTGACAAGCCCTACTACGTCATTATTCGCCTCGTGCGCCGTCACAAGAGCGTGCCGGCGGATTTTGAAAAGGTCAAAGACCAGGTGGAGCAACGCTACCGCCTGGAGCAAGCCCTGAAGTCCGAATTGGACAAGTATAACTACCACAGCCAGCCCGAGAACGTCAAAAAGCAACTCCTCAACCAAGCGGTCACAGTTGCCCTGCAAAAGATGATGGATGACCTCCACAAAAGAGCAACCGTGATCGTGCGCGACCCCGACTTGCTTGCCGTGGAGAGGATGTTCGGCGCGCCGGCGTCTGCCACGCTGGGGCTGCCTTCGGGATCGCCTCCTCCCGCCTCCTCTACACCGTCCCGGAGTCCTGAAGGGGGCCAGGGCAAATGAGTCGCCGCACGGACGCCCCCAACGCGACTCCCCAAGAACTCTTCGCCCGCCTCGTCGAGATCATCGCCCTGTTGCGTAGCCCCAACGGTTGCCCGTGGGACCGCGAGCAGACGCATGAATCCATCAAGCCGTATTTGTTGGAGGAAGCCTACGAGACGCTGGAGGCGATCGACGCGCGTTCCCCGCGCCAACTATGCGAGGAGTTAGGCGATTTGCTGATTCAGGTCACGTTGCACGCGCAGATGTCCAGCGAGGCGGATGAGTTCGACATCTGCGACGTTCTCGCCACCGTCAACGAGAAACTTATCCGGCGGCACCCGCACGTCTTCGGCGACGTGCAGGTCTCGGGCAGCGAAGAAGTAGTGCGCCACTGGGAAGCCATCAAACAGGCTGAAAGTAGGGGCGGGGCGTCCCCGCCAGCCCGCTCCATCCTGGACGACATTCCCGCGAATCTCCCCGCGCTCATGCTGGCGGACAAAATCCAGAAGCGTTGGGCACAGGTCGGCTTTGACTGGCAGGACGCCGCGCCCGCCATCGAAAAACTGCGGGAGGAAATCCGCGAGGTCGAAAGTGCGCGAGAGACACACGACCCAACCCGCATCGCCCAAGAGGTCGGCGACATGTTATTCGCTGCCGTCAATGTGGCGCGGCTGCTGGGCGTGGACGCCGAAGACGCGCTGCGGATGACCATCAACCGCGTTAAGGCGCGGTTTGCGAAAATCGAAGAGTTCGCCCGAGCACACGGGAAGAGTTTGCACGAGATGACCTTAGAGGAAATGGACGCGGTGTGGAACGCCGCAAAATAAACGATGATGGTCAGTGGTTGAGGGTCAATGTTTTAGGATACCCTCAACCATTGACCATTCGGGAGTAAAGAATGACGCAACACAAACGAGTCTGGCTCTTTGCCGAAGGCAACAAGGATATGAGAGACCTGCTGGGTGGCAAGGGGGCGAATTTAGCGGAGATGACCAACATCGGTCTGCCCGTCCCGCCGGGCTTTACCATTACGACCGAGGTGTGCAACGAGTATCGCAAGGGCGGGTATAAGTTGCCTGCTGGGTTGATGGATGAAGTGAAGGCAGCCCTCGCCCAAGTCGAGGCGGAAACGGGTAAGAAGTTCGGCGACCCCAACAACCCTCTGCTGGTGTCGGTGCGCAGCGGGGCGAAGTTCTCCATGCCGGGCATGATGGATACCGTCCTCAACCTGGGCTTGAACGAGGAGACCGCGCAAGGGCTGATCACTCTCACGGGCAACGCGCGGTTCGTGTGGGATGCCTACCGTCGCTTCATCATGATGTTCAGCGACGTGGTGATGGACGTTCCCAAGAAGACGTTTGAAGACCTCTTCGACGCCCTGAAGAAGAAGTTGGGCGCGCAGCAGGACACCGACGTGGATGCGGAGAACCTCCAGCAACTGTGCGCCGCGTTCAAAGCGCA
>JANWYM010000397.1 GCA_025055355.1 Abditibacteriales bacterium | reverse complement strand
GAGGAGGTTCACGACAATGATCATCGAGAGCCGTGCCCCCGTGCGGGTGGACTTTGCGGGGGCTTGGACGGACGTGAAGTATTTCTACGAGCCGTTTGGGGGGGCAACGCTCAACGCAGCCATCAACCGCTACGTCACAGGGCGCCTTGTGGCAGGCGAGGGAGAGGCGCGGGAAGGGATGGGCGTCAGTTATGAGACAGAAATCCCAGCGGGGTCGGGATTAGGCACCTCCGCGACGTTGAACGTCGTATGGCTCAGTCTGGCGAAGGGCAAGCCGATCCGAACCCGCGAAGAGAAGGAAGCCATCGCCGCCTCCGCCTACGACATCGAGAAAGTGCTGGGTATCATTGGCGGCAAGCAAGATCAATACGCCTCCGCCGTGGGGGGCATCAATCTGTTTGAATTCACGGAGCAAGGCGTCGTCACCCATCCGGTCAACCTCTCCCCTCAACACATCCAAACGCTGGAATCGCTTCTCGTCCTGTGTTACACGGGACAGGCACGGCTGTCGTCCAACATTCACCAGAACGTTTGGGGCAACTTTCGACGCGGGCGGCGTGAGACCGTCGAGGCGCTCTTCACCCTGCGCGATTCCGCCTACGAGGGTAAGGAGATTTTGGAAAGGGGGCAGTTCGACCGCTTCGGTCCGCTGCTCACGCTCCAGTTTGAGTGCATGAAGAGGCTTGACGCTTCAACGAGCAACGAAACGGTTGACGCCCTGTTTCGCCTCGTCGCCGACGAGGTCGCTGGCGGCAAGCCCTGCGGCGCGGGGGGAGGGGGCTGCCTGTTGTTCTGTTGCAAAGACCCCAGTCTGAAGCCGACGGTGCAGGAAAAAATTAGCCGCGCGGGGTTTCGCGTCGTGGATTTCGCGTTTGAGTTTGAGGGATTGACGGTAACATTCAAGCAGAGTTGACTCTTGGCAGTCGTTCTGAAGGTATGTTATACTCTGAGTTAGAGATGATCGGGAGGAGGGCTAAATTATGCGAAAGGCAGGATGGGTTGTTGGAGGTTTGGCAGTTGTCATTGTGGGTGTCGTTTGTCTGCGCCCCATCGGAGCGCAGGCGCCGTCCGCTGGGGGAGCCCTTCCCCCGCCCCCTGGGGGTGTGATGGGCGGCATGGGTGCCACTCCCGCGCCGCCTGCGGGTCAGCCTGGTAGCGCGCCTCGAGCGGGAGGGACAGCGCGACAACCCTCGGGCGGGCAAGAGGACACGAGTAGCCCCATCCGTGAGAAGACACAGGAGCCGCGACAGATTGATTTGACGCCGATTCTGTCGGCGTTGGGCGCGACGGGCTCCTACGGTCGCCCCCGCGTCGCGTGGGGGGTGCGCCCGGCACCGATGGGACGTTTCGTCAATCACTACCTCGTGCCAGACCGCCTGCTCATTCGCGGCGGCATCTGGAAGGTGGGCATCATTGAAACCGGCACGCGCTATCATCGCTTCTCCTGTCCGCTCATGCTCGCTGCCGACCCCGGCAAAATTGTCGGCTTTGCCAGTTGGCAAGATGCAGTGGCGGCGGGCTACACCGCTGACCCGGTGTGCAATCCCACACCCGTCGCCGAGGTGTTAGCGTTGGCGCGCGAAATCACCAAGGGTGGTCCAGTGGAACTCGACCCGCGCGGCGTGCAGATGCTGCGCGAGATTCTCCCGCCAGAGTTAATCGAGATTCTGCAGCGCGCCGCTGATAAAGCGGGGCAACCGCAACTCCTCGCCCCGCGTCCGTCCGGCCCAGAGGCTGGCGGGATGATGGGCGGCGCGATGGACGGCGGCATGATGGGGGGCGGCATGATGGGCGGGATGATGCCCGGAATGCCGGGGGCAGCAGGGATGCCCAGCCCTGCCGGTATGCCCAGTCCCTCTGGTATGGCGGGCATGGGCGGCATGACCGACAGGTAGCCTACCTCGCCGTCTGCAACGATACCGACGAACCTTCGGCGGACGCCTGAACGCGCTTCGAGGCGTCCGTTGCTTTACGTGAAGCGTGAAACCCCTTACGTGACGCGTGACGCGTGAATTGATCCATCCCGCACCACGTATGACGTTTCACGCTTCATTCCGTATGTCCGAACCGTTCTCCGACCTCATGCAACAGCGCCTGCAGAAATTGCAGCACCTGCGGGCACAAGGCATAGACCCTTTCAGCATCACGCGCTACGACCGCACACACACGGCACGGGAGGTGGTGGCGCAGTTTGACAACCTCGCGGGTCAGACGGCTGCCGTCGCCGGGCGCCTGATGGCGAAGCGCATGATGGGCAAAGGCACCTTCGCCGACCTGCACGACGAGTCGGGCAAGGTTCAACTTCTTCTCTCGCTCGATGTCGTAGGCGCGGAAAGGTTAGCGTTGTTCAACACCTTCGACCTGGGCGACATCGTCGGCGCGCGCGGCAAGGTCATCAAAACGCGGCGCGGCGAGGTCTCGATTGAGGTGGCGGATTTTCAACTTCTCGCCAAGAGCCTGCGCCCCCTGCCGGAGAAATGGCATGGACTGACGAACGTCGAAACCCGCTACCGTCAGCGTTACGTGGATTTGATGGTCAACCCCGACGTGCGTCGTATCTTCCGCCTGCGCAGCCGCATCATCAGCGCGATGCGGCGCTTTCTGGACGAGCGCGGCTTCATGGAAGTCGAAACGCCCATGATGCAGCCTATCCCCGGTGGGGCGACGGCGCGTCCGTTCATCACACACCACAACGCGCTTAACATGGACCTGTTCCTGCGCGTCGCGCCCGAACTGTATCTCAAGCGGCTCACCGTCGGCGGCTTTGAAAAGGTGTACGAAATCAACCGCAACTTTCGCAACGAGGGGATTGACACCAAACACAACCCGGAGTTCACGATGCTGGAACTCTACTGGGCTTACGTGGACTACCACGACATCATGCACCTGACCGAAGAGATGATTGCCGCCATCGCCCAGGAAGTGCTCGGCACAACGCGCATCACCTATCAGGGACATCCCATCGAACTCGCTCCGCCGTGGCGACGGCTGCCCCTGCTTGAGGGCATCAGGCAACAGACGGGGCTGGACTTCTCAGAGGTCTCCGTGGACAAGGCGCGCAAGATGGCGGAAAGCCTTAATGTCGCGCTGCACCCAGGCTGGAACTGGGGACAAATCGTTCAAGAGGTGTTCGAGAAGAAAGTCGAACCCACTCTGATTCAACCGACTTTTATCCTGGACTTCCCCACCGACGTTTCGCCGCTCGCCAAGCGCAAGGCGGACAACCCCCAACTGGTCTATCGCTTCGAAGCCTTTGTGGGCGGCGAATTAGAGATCGCCAACGCCTTCAGCGAATTGAACGACCCCCTCGACCAAGAGGAACGCTTCCGCGCGCAAGCGCGGCAGAGGGCCGCGGGTGACGAGGAGGCAATGGAATATGACACTGATTTCATCCGCGCCCTGCAATACGGGTTGCCGCCCTGCGGCGGCTTGGGCGTAGGGATTGATCGCCTCGTCATGCTCCTAACGGATGTCAACTCCATCCGCGAGGTCATTCTGTTTCCGCAGTTAGGACCGGAGCGGGAGAAGGATTGAGCGTCCACCAAGAAAACGCGTAAGCCCGCACTTGCGGAGCGTTTGCCCACACTGAAACATGTGACTTGGCACCAGTAGAAAAGTAACACCGTTATTGACACCTCCTTTCCCTTCCCCCAAAGGAGGAAGACGCCTCGTGGTCAGGTCAAAAAGCCCCGCCGCGCCGCTCCCGTGACTCCCCTCCCCTGGGGAAGGGAAAGGAACGACGGCAACCGCCTCGCTCCTGTGTGATTACCCTTTGTAAGGTAAGTTAATCACTGGTCCTACATTCAGAGAAACGTAACCCAACTCTTCCAGCCATTGAAAAAACTCCACTCCATCGTCCAGGGGGGAACCGAACTCCCGCTCAACGAGCGCGGCGATTTCGCCGAGCGCGTGCGTGCCGTCCGCCCACCACCACGCCGCCAGCGGTGGGCTCCACCAGCGCGGACTGCTGGCGATACGTCCCCACTTGTCTAACGGCACGCCGTCCAACGTCAACGCGCCGATAAGCGTGCGGCGGGGAACGAGCGCATCTCCGGCAAACGGACGCCAGTTGAGCGATGGCACAGGGTCATCGGGCAAGCGCAGCAGGGAGCGCTCCGGCTCCGGCAGCGAGGCGCGCGTCTGATGCGCGAAGGCTCTGATGTCTTCCTCCCCTGCCTGAGCCATGAAATAGACGAAGGCAGCGATGACGGTGGACAGATCGCACAGGCTGCGCGGGTCGACCTTGTCGGGTGTATCGGCGGAGTTATGCCAGAAGTCGCCGCCATCACCCATCGCCAGCCACGGGTGCGGGATACCAATGAGCGGGTCGCAGAAGAAGTTGTCGTCCGCCAGCGTGTAAGGTCTGACCTGCCACCGATCGGAGCGACCCTGCTGCGCGTAATAATCTCGCGCTAAGCCGACGAGGGCAGCATCGGCGAAGTTGGGGCAGCATGGCGGATTGATGAAAACCTCCAGCGCGGCGTCTTCATGGTCGTAGGCGCCCGCGCCGCCGTCCACGTTGAGTGCGACGCGCGTGC
>JANWYM010000396.1 GCA_025055355.1 Abditibacteriales bacterium | reverse complement strand
CCCGACTCCTCCTTGGGAAGGGAGGGAGCCAACCTTCCCCGACTCCTCCTTGGGAAGGGAGGGAGCCAACCTTCCCCGACTCCTCCTTGGGAAGGGAGGGAGCCAACCTTCCCCGACTCCTCCTTGGGAAGGGAGGGAGCCAACCTTCCCCCACCCTATCCTTGGGAAGGGGGAGAGTTTTCGGACAGGCTCTAAGTGTGTAACCCGCTCGGCTCTGGGGTTTTCTTCTCCCCTGCCGCCCCTGTCTTCGGCTCCTCCTTCACCGCATTGGGCGATTTGAAGTGATAGGACGCCTTGCCGACGTTGCCGGCGGCATCGCGGACTTGAACTTCGATCGTGTGGTCCTTCAAGTCGCGGAAGCGGAGCCCGAAGACGATGGTTTCTTGGGGCGAGTCGAAGATGCCGTCCTGGGCGGGCAGGGCTTTCCAGTCGTCGCCGTCCACGTGATACTCCGCGCTCATCACGGGGCTGAGTTGGTCGGTGCAGGTGATGCGGAGTTTGAGGGAGAACGGGTCGTTCTCATCGGCTTTGACTTCAATCTGCACCTGCGGTGGCGTGTTATCAATCGTCACGGCGGCACTTTCGTCCTCGGCGGTCAGGGGGCCTTCGGGGTTGGAGATGCGGTCCGTCGCCAGGATGCGCAGACGATAGGTGCCGTCTTTGAGTTTAGTCGTGTCCAGTTCGTAGTTGCGCGAGGCGATAGGTTTCTGCTCCAACTCCTTGATGCCGTCCGCGCCGACGAGAAAGAGGTGATAAGAGAGTTTGTCACCGTCTGGGTCGCTCGCCTGCCATTGCACCATCTGTTTGCCCCGCCACTGTTCAGTGCGGAACGCTTCAAACTTCACCGTCGGTGGCTGGTTCTGGGGGCGGCAAACGATTTCGACGCGGGACAACACCGGCGTCGGTCCGCCGGAGGGGGCATGGAAGCGAGCGCGATACTGAATGAAACGCCCCGGCGGGCTTTGAATCTTGGAGCCGCTCGGGTCGCTATAAGCCACCCAGTCGCTCCAACTGGCGTCAGGTTCTTTGGTGTTGCCGCTGCGCGTTTCCAGCCAGACGCGCGTGCCGCTGGGTTCTTCGGCGCTCCAGCGAATCGTGCCCCATTGCGTCGTGACCTTCATATCGAAGACGGCGGACTCGTATGTGCCGGTCAGGTTGTAAGACAAATCCACCTCATAGACGACGGCGTTGTTGGCGGTGGCGGCGAAGAGTTTGTTGTCCTGGCTTAGCGCGATGCTGAGGGTCTGGGACTGGTCAGGTTCCAAAAGGCGGCTGGCGACTTTGTCGGGCGTGATGCGATACACGATGCCGCCCAACGCACTGCCCAGCGGCGCGGTGTTGCCGGTGGCGGCGTAGACGTTGCCCGCCGGGTCCACCGCCAACGCATATACCGCGCTCTGCGGGGAGGGGTAAATCTCCTCCACCCGCTCCTGCCCGTGTAGCCAGCGATAAATGGTTCCCTTGCCCGAGGTGCCGAAGTAAACGCCGCGTCTGCCGTCCACTGCGACGCTGAGAATTTCCCCGTCGGGTGTGTGATAGAGCGCCTTCATTTTGCCGTCAGGGGCGATTTGGTAAAGCACGCCCTCGTCGCCCGTGCCCGCATAGACGTTGCCGCTCGCGTCCACCGCCAAGCAGCGCACGTGGTCAAGGGCGCGGTCCGGCGGAAAGGAAACGAGGGTCTCCAACGTTGGCCGCGCCGTGGTCGTTGCGGCGCGGTAGATGACGCCGCCCTTGCCGCTCGCCCCTCCGGTGCCGATGTAGAGGTTATCGTTGTTGTCCACCGCCAACGACCAAATCGTCGGGCGCGCCGTCTCGACGAACACGCTTGCCCGCCCGTCGGGCGTAATTTTATAGACCCTTCCGGTCGGCGTGCCCCCCGCGTAGAGGTTGCCTTTGCTGTCGAACGCCAGCGCGTAGATGGCGATGTCCTTCGCGTCGTAGACGACGTTGGACTGCCCATCGCGGGCAATTTTGAAGATCTTCCCGTCGTTGCCGGAGCCGACGTAGAGGTTGTTCTGCGCGTCCACCGCGACGCTCCAGAAGTAAGGCTCCTGCCATGCAAAATAAACTTTCCCCTTCGGTCCCAGACGCACATCGCCTTTGCTGGTGACACATGTCCCCTCAAAGGTGCCCGTCAGAAAATCCGCCACGCTTTTGTGCACGATGGAGCGCGACGGGCGTGCCACCCCCTGCCCCGGCGTAGGGGGGGGCGTCCCCGCCAGTCCCTCACCACCGCTGGACGGCGGGAAGTTCGGGAACGACGGGCGGCCAGAGCCACCCCCTTCGCCGCTGCGGGTTTGCAGCGGCGTTCGCTCCCCTTCTTCGCCGCCAGAGGGGGTGTCTCCGCCAGCCCATCCCGCCTCTCTGGAATGGCGACGAAGGAACTGTCGGTTGAGCTTCAGCAGCCGATTGGTCGGGAACGTCTCCCAGTCGTCTCCTGTCAATGCGCTGAAGGACGCGGTTTCAAAGTCGTAATCCTCGGTGGACGACGGCGTTCCCCCCCCGCTCGGCGGGCTGCCGCTGCCGCCCGACGCGGGCGACGTCGCGCCCGGCGGCGGCAGGGGCGGGGAGAGGGCTTTGCGTGGGCTGTCCACCTGCACGTTGAGGAACTGCATGCCCGTAATATACCACTCGGTGCGCTTCGTTTGGGTCATGTCCTCGCGGAACACCTGTAAGTCGCTGCTGCGCGACAGGAACATCAATTGCAGCGCGCTGGAGGGTAAATCCGGCACGGGACGGTTCGCCACCGACACCCCCATCGAGGGCAGCGCGACCTTGACGACCAAATCGTTGTTGGCGTGCACGCCCTCGTAGAACTCCAGCAGTTCCGCCAGATTCGTCGGCTGCGGCATCCGCACCCCCAGCCGCGAGCGGAGCAGAAGTTCCATCACGCCCCCTGGTCCCGCGCCGATGCGCAGCGTTCCACCGGGTGTGATCTTGGGAATGGTAAACTTGAACGTCTCGGTCACCGTCTTGCCGTCGCCGTAGGGATACGGCTCCATCACCACGCCGACCTCCAGTTCCTCACCCGGCTTGACCTTGACGCGGTTGGCGAAGATGCGCTTGATGCGCGCCGTGCGCTGCGTGTGTTCCAACGTGGCTTCGAGGAAAACTTTCTTGAGGCGCGGACGACCGAACTCCGGGTCGGTCACGAACGAAATCGCGTCCATCAAATCCACCAGCGCCACCCGCGTCGCCACGCCGCTGGCAAAGCGGATGTTTGACCGCCGAATCGGTTTGATGCCCTCGGCATCCACCGCGAGGTTGAGACGCACGGTGACCTCCGACTGGTTACCGAAGATGGCGCCGATGGCGTCGTTCGCCGCCAGCACCGCCAACTGCGGCAGGAGGACTTTATCGTTGATGACCTGTACGCTGAACGACTTGCTCCATCCGTTGTCCTCATCGCGGACCTTGATGAGCATCGGCACCATGTCAGGCTTGCCGCCGATGGTGCCCGCGATGCCGTGCACGCCGTCCGTGACCAGGTTGCCCACCGTTTTCAGCGGCGCGCCCATTTTGAAGGAGATCTCCTGACTGGGGAAGATGTCATGGATGTAAGCCGTCGTCATGGGCATGTTCACGCTGCCGAGGCTGAACATCGGGTGACCGAACGCCAGCACACGGTTGCCCTCGCGGAACGTGACCGTGCCAATGCTGGAGATGTCGATGTCGCCGCTGACCAGTTGCACCCCGACCGCCGCGCCCGGCTCCAGCGTGGGGTTGGCTTTGACCGACGCCTTACCCGGACCCATGACCGCTTTGATGCCATATCTGCCGAGAAGTTTGTTCCACAGCGGCAGCGACCGCTCGCTAATGCCGTTGACCAGCATCAGCGTTTGCGCCGGTTTGAGGATGAGAGTGTTTTTATCCTTTGGGGGTGAGGATGGGGCATCTCCCACAATGACGCGGCGAAAGGTGCGCTCGCCGATGCGCAACGGTTCGGCGAGGGCAACGGGCAGGGGGAGCTTGCGGGGGGGCGCCTTCGGCTTCGCGTTGGTGGTTTCAATCATCTCGATGATCGGCTTGACGCCACAGATCGGCTCGCGGGGAAACATCCCCATCGCGTAAGCCACCGCGCCCAGCAGTTTGCCGTTGACGTAAATCGGGCTGCCACTCATCCCCTGAATGACCCCCGATTGACGTTGGATGATGGGACCGTTCAACACCTTAATCATCACGATGTCGCCCCCGTTATCTACCTTCTCCAGCGTGCCCAAGATGGCGACCTTGAACTCTTCGATTTTCGTTCCCTGAAAAACGCTCTTGCCGACGCCGATCATGCCGCGTTTGGCGTCGGACGCGCGCATGATTTTCCCCTCCCGCAGCAGACGGTTCACGTCCAGCGTCTGCCCCCGCGCGGACGACACGCCCACGCTCAACAACATCACACTCACCACAAACAAGTTTCTCATCTTTGGACACTCTCTCCCATTGACTCGGTTAAGCAGATCCCTATCATGGAGTGACGCGGTTGCCGCCAGGCCTCTCCGCCTCCCCGATGAAAACGCCCGTCATGGCGAGCGCAGCGCAGCCATCC
>JANWYM010000395.1 GCA_025055355.1 Abditibacteriales bacterium | reverse complement strand
CGACCAGCGACGCATACGCCGCCGCATCCATCAAACCATCCAGCAGGTGACGAACGACATCGAGCGGTTCTCGTTTAACACGGCGATTGCGGCGATGATCAAACTGGTCAACGAGTTGACGCCGTTCGCCGACCGAGCGTTTGCCGCGCCCGTTGCCTGCGCGGGGGATGCGCTGGTCTTCAGCGAAGCGGTCGAGAACTTGGTGCTGCTGCTGTCGCCGTTCGCGCCGCACCTCGCGGACGAACTGTGGGAACGGCTGGGGTTCACGGGCAGCACCTACCAGGCACCGTTCCCGCACGCCGACGCGGAGGTGGCGCGAGAAGAGGAGATCGTTATCCCTGTGCAGGTCAACGGCAAAGTTCGCGCGCGGCTGACTGTGCCCGCCGACATCAGTGACGAGCAACTGCGCGAACTCGCCCTGAACCATGAAGTCGTGCAAAACTATGTCAACGGGAGAACCGTCCAACAGGTGCGGATTGTGCCCAAGCGACTGGTCAACGTCGTCGTGGAATGAGTCCATAGGCTCATCGGTTCATGAACCCGTGAACCCATGAACGCGTGAACGCGTGAACTTATGACGGTGGAGCGCCTTCAAGAAAAACTGCAACACCTACGCCTACGGCGGCATCAGGCGGAGCGGGAGCTACATGCCATCGAGCGACAGCAGGCGTTGCATCGAGCGCGCAACCGGGGGCAGCGGGAGTGGGAGCGCGCCGTCGCCAAGGTGACGAAACTCAAAGAAGAAGAAACGCAACTCTTGGAAGAAATCCAGAAACTCACGCAGCCCGCCGCTGCATCCGAGGAAACCGCCGCCGCAAAGGAGACGACGGCATGAGCACGGAACGGCAAAAGAGAATACTGGTTATTGATGACGACCCCGCGATCGTCCGGGCGATCACCATCAACCTGCAATCCGTTGGTTATGAAGCCCTCGTCGCCCACGACGGCGCGGACGGACTGCGCAAGATCGTCACCGGCGAGCCTGACCTGATCATTCTGGACATCATGATGCCCGAAATTGATGGCTTCGAGGTGCTGAAGATGCTCAGAGACAACCCTACAACCCGGCACATCCCCGTGATCATGCTCACGGCTTTCCCGACCGACGAAAATGTCGCGCGCTCTTACGGCTTGGACACCGACTGCTTCATCCCCAAGCCGTTTGAGCCGGAGGTGTTGTTGCTCGTCATCCAACGTTTGCTGACAGCCGCCGAAGAGAGGCGTCTGGCGCACGACGCAGGGTGAATGAGATGGTGAATGGATTAGCCAATTGACCAAATTAACTGATCTGCGGGGTGAGTGAGATGGAACCATCTACTAAGAAAATCCTTGTAGCGGACGATGAGCCGCCCGTCGTTCAAATTATCCGCGCCAATCTGGAACTGGAAGGGTATCAGGTGGTGACGGCTTACGATGGGGTTCAGGCGTTGGAGAAAGCCAAAGCGGAACAACCCGACCTGCTCATCTTAGACATCATGATGCCCCGCATGGACGGCTTCGACGTGCTGGACGCCCTGAAAGAAGACGCCCGCACTGAAAACCTTCCCGTCATCATGCTGACCGCTCTCAACGAAATTGACCACATGGACCGCGCGGCGCGCAAGGGTAGTTATTGCTACCTGACCAAGCCGTTTGAGCCGATGGAGTTGCTGATGATTGTGCGCCGCTTGCTGACGGCACTGGAAGAGGAACAACTGACCGTTTGAATTCTCAGGAGTGACGCACCAAAGCCCCCAAGGGGAGGGGACAGAAGGTTGTCAGCAACGGTGTAACTTTTGGGGAGTTGCTCCTTTCCCGATGGGGATGCCACGCCGTTATGAACATCGCAGCAACTGGCGTCCCGAACTCGTTCGGGTTCGGCAGCCACCTCACCGCCAACAAGTTGAGGACTCCACCTGTCATTTTCAGAGGAATCTCTCATGCCGATCCCTCGGCACCACGCTGTATGAAAGTCGTCCTCGTCGCCGGTCGTTTGTGAGGTGAGAGGAACGAGGACGAGAACGATTATTTTCCGGAGGGGGGAGCCATGTTCCTCTCACGGACGCAGCAGGTTCTTATCGTATTGAGCCTTATCGCGTTGGCGTCGTGCGCCCTCTATGGACTGGTAACCTATGCCGGGGCGTATCGTGCTGCAAAAGAAGAAGTCAAGTTTCAGGAATCGCCTTTTCCGCCCATTGAGAAACCTGAAACCCTCCTCGTCCACGTCGCCGGGCGCGTCAAGAAGCCGGGTGTGTATGAGTTGAAGTGCGGCGCGCGCGTGCGCGACGCCCTCGCCGCCGCCCAGGGCGCTACCCCCGATGCCGACGTGCACGCCCTCAACTTAGCCGCCTTCCTCCGCGACGGCGAAAAAATCTGGGTGCCCAGTCGGCAGGAGGCCGTCGCAGGGACGGTCCATCTTGAGGTGCCGTCCGCCGCTGCGTCTCGCGTTGCCTCTTCATCCTCCCCAAGGCGCGCCGCCCTCAACCCCTCCGCCTCACAGCTCAAGCATCACCGCATCAACCTGAACACAGCGACGGTGGAGCAACTTCAGCAACTGCCCCATATCGGTCCCGTGCTGGCGGAACGCATCGTCCTCTACCGTCGCGAGCATGGACGTTTCACCCGCCTTGAAGACCTGCTCAACGTCCCCGGCATCGGGGAGAAGAAGTTGGCGCGGATACGCGAATACATTACGCTTTAAGAAGGCTGCTTGCGACATCTGCAACCTGCGTTGCACTGCTGCTTCCTCCTTACGAGCCTGTGACCTCTTTGACCTTATCAAAGAACTGCCTCTTTCGTTCCGTGTTAATCCCCCAGTTCACCGGTGGAGATTGATAGCCGTCCACGTAGTTGTTCTTGCCGGGGTCGAAGTAGCCCCACGAGGCGTATTCACTGATAGCGGCGCGCATGTTGTAGTTCGGTTTGTCGAAGTCGAAGTGGTCGTCTTCGTTGAAGAGGATGGGCATGGGACGGTAGCCGGGGACGCGGCGGGTTTGGCGCACCATCTCGGCGATGCGATGCGGGTCGTTGACACCGTTGCCGTGCAGGAGGAGGAAGTCCGCGCTACGGACAACGTTCTCGCCAGGGATCGTGCCGCCACCGTAACTGGTGCTGACCCGCAACCGCCGCCCACGGCGCGTGCGCAACTTGACGCGCTCAATCAGTTCATGAACGCGCGCCGGCTGCAGAATCGCGTGGTCGTAGCGGACGTTGCACTCGTTGTTGACCTCAATGAGGACATGGCGATAGTCGTGGTCGAGCACCCAATCCACCGCGTTGTCCAGCGCGCGCCGCACGGCGGCTTCGTCTTTCAATCGCTGATCCTGCCCGAAGTAGAAAACGCCGAGGATGACCACCATACCCAACTCATCCGCGCGGTCAAGGACGCGCTCCACCCGCTGCATGTAATCGGGGCGCAGGTTGCCGTCCTCGGTGAGGGCGGAGTTGTGCCACGGCTGGTCGCGCCCGTAGCCGCGCGGGTTGCCGCCTTGCAGGTTGAGGGTCAACGCGAGCAAGCCGTGTTTCCTCCATTCAGGCATGGCGGCGATGAACTCGCGCGTGTTGCGCTCGGCGTCCCAAGTGCCCGTGTCGGGATACGCCCACTGCTTGCGCGTTTCAGGGTTGAGGTCGTCAAAGATGCCCTGCACCAGGCGCGCGTTCATCAGCAGCCCCTCGATTTTGAACCCCTGCCACGTCCTGCCTTCGTAGGTCGGGCGACCGTTGATGTAAAACATGTCGCCGTGAATGGAAACCTCCGTTTTGCGCTGCATGGATTCTCCTCCTCGTTCTTCCACTGCCCGCGCGGTCAAAATCACGGCAGCAACAGCACAAACCCCACCTGCGCGGACTAAACGCGCAGGCAGCACGCGCCAACGGCGGGGCTTCGTGGCAAAGAGTTCAAGCTTCATCCAGCAACCTGGCTTGACTCGTGACCCCTAACCTTCAAAGTCCCGTTGTCCTGGGGTCAGTGGTCAGTGGTCTTTTCCCTACACTTTCCACCCAGCCCGATACTCCCGCTTGATGAAATGCGCGGCTTCGTCGCAGTTGGTGACTTCCCCCTTGCGCCCGTTGTATTCAATCCTGTGTCCCGTCCGCACGGCGACGTTGCCCAGCAGGATGGTTTCGGTCAGCGTGCCGGCGTAGTCGAAGTTGGACATGGCGGGCGGTCCGCCGTAGATGGCTTTGACCCATTCCGCTTTCATGTTGAAGTCGTCGCCGCGTCCGCCCTCGTGGCGGGGCAGGGTGGGCGTGGGCGGGGTGAAGCCCTCAAAATCCTTCGCGGGTAGCAGTCGGAAACTCGCGCCGTAATCGTGCGGCGAATACAGGATGCCCTTGTCGCCAATCAGAATCGAGCCGCTGCCCGAAGGCGTCTCGCCGAACAGCAGGTCGGGCGAAGGCAGATTGCGCACGCCGTTGCGCGCCCCTTCATACCAAATCATCTTGACGGGCGGCATGTCCTCCCGCGCCGGGAACTCGAACGTGATAGTCGCCCAGCCTTGATAGGTTTCGGGGTTGATTTCGCCGTTCTCGGCATACACCGCTTTGGGCAGCCCCAGTTGCAGCGCCA
>JANWYM010000394.1 GCA_025055355.1 Abditibacteriales bacterium | reverse complement strand
CATGTCGTTGAGCAGCATGAACGGCTGCGTGACGTAGTGGCTGCCGGGAGTGTCCGCCCAAGGGATGTAGAAGCGAACATCGCATTGCCCGGGCTTGCCAATCAACCCTTGCTCAATCAGCGGGCGCGTCGTGCGCGGCTGCGCTCCGAAGCGGTAGTTCTGCGTAATCATGTGCTTCACGCCGCTCTGCTTGCCCAGCGCCACGATGCGCTTCGCCGTCTCAAAGTTGTCGCTCAACGGTTTCTCCCCCATCACGTGTAGCCCCGCCGCGAACGCCTTCTGAGCAATCTCATGATGCACGGCGGGTGGCGTCACGTCCAAAACGAAATCCGCCTCCACCGCTGAGAGGGCGTCGTCCAGCGAGCAGTAGATGCGCTCGGCGGGGACGTCATGCTGCGCGACGGCGCGCTCACGGTTCTGCTCGGCGGGCTCGACATACGCCACAATTTCCACGTCTTCCCGCTGCCGCACAGCGCGCACCCAATGCAGTCCGCGATTGCCTAATCCTGTGATGATGCCCTGGAACATAGAATCTCCTTTGCGTTGAGTTTTTTCGACGCCGAGAGCGCAGAGGGAGCGCGGAGAAGCGCGGAGAAAGTCAAAAAGTTATGCCGTTGCTTGTACACCTTCCCCCGTGCGTCAACCTGGAGAATCACTCTGCGGCGCTCAGCGTGCCCTCTGTGCTCTCAGCGTCCAACAGAAAAAACGGGTTAAGCAGATAGCGTCGGCGTCCAATCCGAAAGCAATCCGTTTAATCCGCTCCCAGAATCCGTTGACAGCTTTCCCCCGTGCGTCAACCTTGAGAATCACTCTGCGGTACTCAGCGTGCCCTCTGCGCTCTCAGCGTCCAACAGAAAAAAACGGCTTAAACCGCCCTGCTCAGGTTCGAGACTCAGGAGAGATTTACGACGCAGGAGCGATCGCTCTCTCTCTTTCCATCGCTTCCTCCAGCAGGTTACACAACACCGGCGGTTCGCCCTTCAGCCACCGCCACGTCTGAATTTCAAACGGGCGCAACGTCGTTTGAATCGGCGGATACTCCCTGACGCCGCTGACAACGGCGGACGTTTGGCGCCCCCGCGTTTCGACGAGGCGGACGATGAAGCCGTTGCCGTCCTCTGCCATCTTCAGCGCGGTGAGATGCACCGTTGTCGGCTCGCAGCGGAAGAAGGAAACAGGTTGCGTGAGTTCGCCGCGCTGGCTGCCTTCAAAGATCACATGCAGCGGTTGACTGAGTGACTCACCGTGTTCAGGCAAGCCGAGGTCGCGTGTGCCGCCGACGAGACGGTAGCGCACGCGCCGCAACCCCTGATCGCTCACAGGTCGCTGCGCGTCCTCCACCGCGTCCGCGTAAGTGAGATAGCCGTAGTAGGGACTGCGCAGCAGCGTGAGCCGGATTTCCGTGCCTTGTTTCTGCGCGAGGACGTCCGCCCCCCCGATGCTGTCGGTAACGAGTCCGACCGCGTAGGTGACAGGGTTCCCTCCGTCCTTTCCCGCCTGCCCGCGCACCATCAGCCACTTTTGCATCGGCTGCTCCTCGCCGTTCGCGGGTCGCTCAATCATGCCGTAGGGAATCTCGTAGAAGGCACGCGCCGCGCGCAGCGCGAGCGGGAAGGCTATCTTCACCGTCTTGAGTTTGTCGTTCCACATCACCTCGAGGTCGAAGTCCACAAAGTCACAGTCTCGGTAGAGCGCGATGCACTGGCGCGCGGTGCATTGTCCGTAAACGGCGCGAACCTCCATCTGCGCCCGCAGTGGCCCTGATTCCAGCAGGCGCACCGCCGTCGGCGCGAACGCACCGATGACATCGCCGAAGCGGGCGCGCCCCGTCCCCCACGTGTCGCCGAGGTCTTTGATGACAAGGAGTTGAGCGGCGCGCGCCCCCCGCCGCACGAGTTCTACACCGCGCCGCTTATCGAACAGCGAGCGTATCGTCCCCGTCTTCGGGTCCGCCTCCACTCGCCAGAAGCGGTTTTCCAGCGAGGTTTTCGTCGTCTGCAAGTCGGTCTGCGGCGGCTTGCGCGGCGGTTCAGCGACGAGGTGAAAGACCGCCGCGCCGCCCGCCGGTATGGTGGGCAGGAACAGGAATTCCTTCGGATGCTCCGGCGTTCCGAAGGGCGGCTCTACGCGCTGAAAGTCCACGGGTTGTCCCGCGCTGTCCACCAACCCGACAGCGTTGAAGGGATGACCGAGCGTCGGCGCGGACAAGACCACCGGCTCGCGGCGGTCCCATGACAGCGAATTGGTGACGCACACCGCGTAGGATTTTTCAAACGGTTGAGGCGGGCGGCGGTCGAACATCGCGCTGAGGCGCTTGGCGGCACAGTGCCGCACGCGGTCGGCGGTCTCCAGCACGCCGCCGAAGCGGAAGATGGCTTCTTCCATCGCATCGGGTTTGCACGTCCCGCAGATGACATCGTGGAAATGGTTCGTCAACAGGTGGTCCCATGCGCGGTCGAGTTCCTGCCGAGGATAGGGCGCATCGTGCAGCATCGCGCTCAACGCCGCCGTCTTCTCTGCCATGAGCAGCCGCCCCTCCGCCAGACGGTTCAATGACTTGATGCGCCCATTCGTCGTGTAGCAGCCGCGGAAGCAATACTGCAGTTCCGCCGCCACGACGGGCAGGGAGGCATAAGGCACCATCGCGCCGCTCGCCGCTCTTTCATAGAACTCGTCCAAGTTGCCATAAACGCAGTCCCATTCGGGATGCGTTGCGCGGAACTGGCGCATCCAGTTCAGGTCGCGGATGGTCGGCCCGCCGCCGTGGTCGCCCACGCCGTAGAAGAACAGTGTCTCGGGATAGGCTTCAAGGAACGACGGAATCATCTGCGCGCACCGCTCGAAGAAGTGCTCATGAGGCGTGCAATACCAGCCCGGCGGACGACACGCAATGACCTCCGTTCCGTCAATCCCCCGCCAGCGGTAGGGACCAGCCGGCAGCGCCATCTCGTTCCCGTCGGGGCGAAAGTGCAACCAGCCGCTCATGCCTTGCAGTCGAAGGATTTGAGGCAGTTGGGCGTGATGCCCAAACGAGTCCACGCAGTAGCCCGTCCGCGCCTTCTTCCCGAAGCGGCTCTCAAAGTAACGCTGCCCGTAAAGCCCCTGCCGCACGAACGCCTCGCCGCAGGGGATATTGTTATCCGACTGCACCACCCAACCGCCCGCAATTTGCCAACGTCCCTCCGCTACGCGCTGCTTAATCTCCTCGAACAGCGCCGGGTCGTTCTCTTCGACCCAGCGGTAATATAACGTCGCCGAACAGGTGAAGACGAACTCAGGAAACTCCTTCATGCGCTCCAAAACCGACCGAAACGAAGCGTGAACCTCATCAAACCCCTCTGTCCAATTCCAGAGCCAGGTGTGGTCAATGTGCGTGTTGCCGATGAAGTAGCAACGAGGCTTGTGACGCTGCTGCTGTTGTTCTCCCATTCCTACTCCTCCTATTCCGTCTTGACGGCATGAGTTTAATTCATACAGTGCGTGGTGTCAAATAACGCGATGTGGTTGCGGGAATCGTCGAAGATTGGCTATAATGGAGCGAGTCTTCACATGGGGGACGGGTTGGTAACTTCAAGTAAGTTCCGATGCCCCTCATGGCGAGCGGAGCGAAGCCATCCTCTTCGTTCGGAGGGGATGGCTTGGTGGGAACTTTTTGAGGGAGGGAACACCGATGGCACGAATCGAAAAACTGTGGAACGCGCCGTTCAAACAGCCCAACGGTTTAGCCGCCTCAGCAGAGGGGCTGTGGATTGTGGAGCAGTGGGCATGGGGGGAGCACCCGGAGCATGTCGCCTTGGTGGACTGGGCGACAGGCAAGGAGTTGCACCGCGTCCGCACGGAATCGGTCAACAGCAGCGGGTTGGCTTATGACGGGACGCATCTATGGGTTGCCCGCAACGCCCGCGAAAAACCCGCGACGATTTTGAAGGTGGACAAAAACACCGGCGCGACGCTCGCCGCGTTTCCCGTCCCCAAGGCACCCGACAGCGGCGTGCACGGCTTGGAGTGGGTGGATGGAACGGTGTGGGTCACGTCTCTCAAAATCCGTCAAATCGTCCAGGTGCGTGATGATGACTGGTCGGTCGTTCATGCCATTCCGTTCAACCACTCCCGTGCGCACGGCTTGGCGTGGGACAACGGTTATCTCTGGTGCGTGGACACCAACGACCGGGCGATTTACAAGTTGGACCCCGCCGACGGGCGCGAGGTCGAAACCATTCCCGTTCCTGAACCGCACCCGGAGCCACACGGTCTCACCATCAAAGACGGCGTGCTCTACTACTGCGACGCGACATCGGGAGCGGTATGCCGCGTGACCCGGTAGGACAAGTTAGCAGCTGGACTTTTGCAAAGTAGTCAGGATGAGAATTTCACCCCTCCCCCACCCCCTCCCCCAAGGGGAGGGGAGCGAGTTTTGGGACTCCTCTCCCCTTGGGGGAGGGAGTTTTGGGACTCCCCTCCCCTTGGGGGAGCGAGTTTTGGGACTCCCCTCCCCTTGGGGGAGGGAGTTTTGGGACTCCCCTCCCCTTGGGGGAGCGAGTTTTGGG
>JANWYM010000393.1 GCA_025055355.1 Abditibacteriales bacterium | reverse complement strand
CGGTGGTGGCGGCAGACCCGGCGGGGGCTTCCCCGGCGGGGGCTTCCCCGGCGGGGGGTTCGGCGGTGGTGGCAGACCCGGCGGGGGCTTCCCCGGCGGGGGGTTCGGCGGTGGCGGCGGACCCGGCGGGGGCTTCCCCGGCGGGGGGTTCGGCGGTGGCGGCGGACCCGGCAGGGGCGGCGGATTTGCGGGTGGCGGTGGATTTCCAGGTGGCGGCAGCGGTGGTGCTGCACCGCGCCGTTCGTCCGTGTTGAGCCGCGTGCTGGCGCAGCGTCCGGCGGGCGGCGGTGGTAGCGTAGGTGGTGGCGCTGGCGGCGCAGGGCGTCCGAGTGGGGGAACACGACCCGGCGGCAGCGGACCTCCTGGTGGGTTGCCCGGTGGTGGCGGGTTCCCCGGTAGTGGAGGTCTTCCGGATGGTGGTGGCAGACCGGGCGGGGGCTTTCCCGGCGGTGGGTTTCCCGGTGGCGGCGGACGCCCCGGGGGAGTTGGCACGGGCAGAACGCAGCGGAATCCGTTCCGTCGCATCGGCGACATCATCAACGTGCCCGGTCTCAGCCGCGATAAGGTGCGCCTGATTGCGGACAAAATTACCGTCACCGACGACATGCTCTTGCACGGCAAGGTGAATATCAACACCGCCTCGCCAGCGGTGCTTGCCGCGTTGCCGGGCATGACCCCCGCGATCGCGATGGACATTGTTAACTATCGGGAAAGCACCGAAGGCGGGTTTCAAACGATCGGCGACATTCTGAACGTTCCATCCGTAACTAATGCAGTATTCAGCCGGGTGGCGGATTACATTACAGTGCGTTCTTTCACGTTCCGCATCCGCGCGCAAGGCATCGTGCGCGGCTCGCGCGTGCGGAAGAACATCGAAGCCGTCATCGTTCTCTACCCGGTGCCGACGGAGGAGATGTCTGCCGACGCGGAGCCAGCTGCCGAGAGCGCGGAGCCGCGCATCCCCTTCATCGAGACCAAGCCGCGTATCGTTTATTGGCGGGAGTGGTGACATGTTTTCAAAGCGTCTCGTCGGCGTTGACATCGGTTCTGCCGACATCAAACTGGTCGAACTGCAGAAGAGCGGCGGCACGGTGCGCGTGATGGCGGCGGAGCGCATTCGGCTGCCGGATGATGCGCCAGACTGGGCTTCGACGCTGGACGCGGTGCAGGAGCCGCTGCGGGCGTTTCTGTCGTCGCGTCGGCGCGTGTTGGTCGTCGGCTCCGTGCCGCCTCAGGAAGCCACGGAGAAGATCATCGAACTGCCGCCCACCGACCTGGACACGGTCAACGATGTGATGAAGTTCGAAGCCGAAACTCACATCCCGCTGCCGCTGGACGCGGTCAACTTTGACCATGTGGTGGTGCGAGCGGATACGCAGGGGACGGGCGTGCTGTTGGCGGCAGCGCCGCGCCACGTCCTCAACGCGTTGAACAGTGCGCTGCAAAAGGCGGGCGCGAAACTCTACGCGCTGGGAACGCCCGGCGTCGCGCTGCTCAACACGCTGCGGCTCGCGCTCGCTGACGCGCTTTCGTCATCATCGGGCTTGATGCTCGCGGATATTGGCGCGCGGCATACGCAGGTCATTGTGGTCGCCAACGACCAGCCCCGCCTCGTGCGCACCGTGTCCATCGGCAGCGATGGATTGACGGAGGCTTTGTGTCAGGACGGGTCGCTGTCGCCCGCCAACGCCGAAACCCGCAAGCGGGAACGGGGATTAGCGAGCGACGCCGACCTGACGCCCGCCGTGCAAATGTGGCTCAACCGCTTGGCGGACGAACTCCGCCGCGTCATTCAGGGCTTTCGCGCCGTCTCGCGCACGGGCAGCGTGGAGCGCCTCTACCTGACGGGAGGCGGCGCGTTGACCCTCGGTTTGCCAGAACGACTGACCGAACTGGTCGGCGTGCCGACGCAGTTGCTACCCACCGAAGGCGTTGTCACCAGCAGCGTCAACAGCCTGTCCGCCGCCGGGCGCGACAGCGTCGGTTTCGCCACCGCGATCGGGTTAGCCCTCAGCGCGAACGGCAACGCGTTGGCAGTCAACCTCATGCCGACTGAGCATAAACGGCAGTTGCGACGCGCGCTGCCGCGTCCGCTGGCGTTGGGCATCACGGCAGGCGCGATTGCCGCCGTCGTCCTGACGACTGCCGGGCTGCAGTCCATGAACGCCGAGCAGGAAGACAGACTGCGGATGAAGCAGAAGCAACTGCGGGATCTGGTCAAAGGAGGCAGCGGCACTGCCAACGCCCTGCTGCTGCAAAGGCGCGTGGCGGCTATGAAAGAACTGGAAAAAGAGGTGCGCGCCGACGCGGACCGCTGGCTCAGTATCTTGCGTGAACTGAGCGCGCAGTTGCCGGAAAACGTCTCCGTCACGGAAATCATCATGGAGAAACATCGCGCGGTGTCGGTGCGGGGTGTGGCGAAGACGAACGAGTTGGTGGCGGAGTCGCTGCGCGTCGTGCGGGCGTTCCCGGACTTTGTTGATGTGCGGTTAGATTATGCCAGTGGAGTGGAAATAGAGGGGCAACCCGTCGTGGAGTTCCAGTTGCTCTGTCGTCTGCCCGCGCCGCAGACGAAGACCACGCTGGCAAGGAGGACGCCACGATGAAACTTTCACCCCGTGAACAACGACTCGTCAGCGTCATGCTCATCATCGCCGCCGCCTGCGCGTTGTATTTTCTGGCGCTGGGTCCGGCGTTGAGCGAGTCGTCGCGCTTGAATCAAGCCATTATGCAAACGGACAGCAAGATTGAGAAAGCGCGACAGAACGAGCAGAATTTCCGCACGGCAAAGAAGGAATGGGAAAATTTGCTGCTGGCGTTCGGACCGATGATTGAGCGCAACGACGAAGCCGAGCACGCGGGGTTCAAGCTGCGCCTGGTGGACGCCGCCGCGCGCGCCGAGCACGTGCGGATTGTCACCACGCAACCGCTGGCGCCCTCCGCCAAAGGAGACCAGGGGGAATGGACGCGGTTTCCCACGCAGTTCAACCTTGAAGGCGACCTCATCGGCATCACGAACCTGTTGATTCGCCTGCGCCACGCCGCCCCGCGCGTTGACGTGGAACGCGTCAGCATTCGCGCCGACCAGCAAAATCCCGACCGTCTGACGGTTCAGTTGATTGTTTCCTCCTACGCCTTCGCCAAAGAGAAGGAGAAGAAAACACCAGTCCGTAGAACGACAACAGGAAGGTAGAGAACCATGAGAAAAGTTCAGTGCCATTGCAAGCGCTTCGTCAGCGCATCCTGCGCCATCTCCTGCGCTCTGCTGACCGTGCTGTCCGGCGCATGGTCCGCGCAGCAAAGGTCCAGCAAAAAGACCACGAGCAAACCGGCAGCCACTACGAAGAAATCCACGTCACCGAGGAGAAGCAGCGCGACAACCAAGAGCGCAACGTCGGCGAAGAGCAGCCCCGCGAAATCGGGGACGACGCCGAACGTCATCACGCTGCCCCCCATCCCCAGCATCCCTGAGATCCCGAGCGTGACGCCACCGGCGTCGGGCGGCACAACCCCTCCGACGCCGAGCGGCACACCGACACCTCCAGCGCCCGGCAGCGCCACGCCACCGGCTCCAGGAGGGGCGACGCCCCCAGCACCGGGCGGCGCGACACCGCCGTTGCCCGGCGCGCCGCCAACGCCTCCAGCGCCCGGTGGCACGACCCCTCCGAACGTCACCGTTATCACCCCGCCTGCAGGTTTACCGGCGGGCAGACCGTCGCCGGACACAAAAATCGGCATGACCTTTGAAAAGGCGAATATCATTGATGTCCTCAAGGTGTTCAGCCGCATCGCCCGCGTGACGATCGTGCCAGACCCCAACTTGCAGGGAACGGTCACCATCATCTCCCCTGAGCAGATGACGCTCCAAGAGGCGTTCGAGGTCTTGCAAGGTGTGCTGGCGGTGCAGAACTACCAGATGCAAGGCAAACTGACGGACAAAGTCATCAAGGTCGTCCCGCTACCCACGGGGCGCTTCGGCGCGTCGGCGGTTGGCAAAGAGCCAAAGGAAATAGACCCCAACGAGCCGCCCTCGGTGTCCAAGGTGCCATCGAACGACGACATCGTGACGTGGATTATTCCCATTAAGTATGCCCAAGCCTCCCGCTTGGTGAATAGCCTACAGCGGCTGGTCAACCCCAACACCGGCGTCATCGCCGCCGATGCCGACTCCAACACCCTCATCGTCGTTGACACGGCGGCGAACGTGAAGCGCATCGCACAAGTGGTGCGGGAGTTGGACGTGGACCAATCCACGTTGTTTGGTCTGGAGGTCATCAAACTCAAATACGCTTACGCGCCAGCCATGCTGGAGACCATCGCGCGCGTCTTCGGCGTCAGCACCACCGGTCAGCGCACCGGCACCACGACCACCCCTGGTCCGCGCATTGAGTTCGCTGGAGGTCCCTTCCCGCCGGGCGGACCGGGCGGGCCTGGAGGACCGGGGGGACCGCCGGGCACGACGCCTTCGCGCCCCGGCGTTGTGGAGTTGCGCGGCGACACCCTCATCTCCGTTGACGAACGCACCAACGCCCTCGTCATCTCCGCGCCCAAAGACC
>JANWYM010000392.1 GCA_025055355.1 Abditibacteriales bacterium | reverse complement strand
CCCCTTACTTTCCCCTCCTTCCCCTTACTTTCCCTATGAAGACTTGGCGCGGCATCGTCGTCGGTTTGCTACTTATTGTGCCGATTTGCTTCTGGAACATGTATGGCTGGAAGTGGGGGCAGAGCAACCCTGCCACCGCGTCGCTGTTTTTCAACGTCGTCGCGCTCCTCTTCGTCGTTGCGCTCCTCAACGTTGCGCTCTACCGTCTGGCTCCGCACCTCGCTCTGTCACACGGCGAGATGATTATCGTTTACGTCATGCTCTCCATTGCCACGGCGATTTGCGGCTTGGACTTGGGGCAGGTGTTCATCTGTATCGTCACCCACCCGATTTGGTTTCAGTCTGCGTCCAACCGTTGGGCGGAACTGTTTTTAGACCACGTGCCCCGTTACCTCATCGTGACCGACCTCGACGCGCTCAAGGGCTACTTGCAGGGCGGAACCAACCTTTACACGTGGGACGTGCTGCGGGCGTGGATGCGTCCGCTGTCCGTGTGGGGCGTGTTCATCTTCGTGCTGTCGTTCGGGATGTTGTGCATCAACGTCATAGTGCGCAAGGAGTGGAGCGAGCGGGCGCGGCTGTCGTTTCCCATCATTCAACTGCCCCTGGAAATGACCCGCCCCGACGGGCGACTGTTTCAGAACAAACGGATGTGGATGGGGCTGGGCTTGGCGTTTTTTCTGAACTTCAACAACGGCATGAACGTTCTCATCCCGACCTGGCCCAGTCTGGGCGGCGTGCCGTTTGAACTGTTGCAGTTCTTCCCCGACCGCCCGTGGAACGCGATGGGGTCAACTATTCTCCAACTGTTCCCCTTCGTCGTCGGCATCGGCTTTTTCGTCCCGCTGGATTTATCGTTCTCCTGCTGGTTCTTCTATATCTTCTGGAAGGTCGAGCGGATTCTGTCCAGCGCGATGGGCTACTACGGCGTGCCGCGTGCGCCATTTCTGGAGGAGCAGGCGTTCGGTGCGTATGTCGCTGTGTGCGTGTTCTCGCTGTGGGTTAGCCGTCGGCATCTGAAGCACGTCTTCCTCTGCGCTTGGCGCGGGGCAAAAGGCGACGACGCCGATGAGCCGATGTCCTACCGCGCTGCCGTCATCGGTTTCATCCTCTCCTTGCTCTTCCTCATTGCCTTCTCGGTTTACGCGGGGATGGGCTGGTGGGTGGCGATTGCCTTCTTCGTCATCTACTTTGTCATCTCGACGGCGATTGCGCGGATGCGTGCAGAACTCGGCTCGCCTGTCCACGACTTGCACTTCGCCGGCCCGCATTACACGCTGACGAACACATTAGGCACGACGCCGTTCAGCCGCAGCGACTTGACCCTGATGGCGTTCTACCACTTCTTCAACCGCGCCTACCGCGGACATGAGATGCCGCACCAGTTGGAAGGAATGAAGTTGGCGCAGGAATCGCGCCTCCCGCCGCGCCAACTTCTCTGTCCCATCCTCCTCGCCATCGCGTTCGGCACGTTGACTACTTTCTGGTCTGCGCTGCACATGAGTTATCATCTCGGCGGACACTTTTACTTCGGGCGCGAGACCTTCAACCGCCTGCAAACGCAAATCAACGCGCCCGCGACCTACAACATCTCCTCTATCGTCGCCGTCGTCGCCGGGTTCGTCGTGACGACCTTTTTGGGGCTCATGCGCTTCCGCTACCCGTGGTGGATGTTCCATCCCGCTGGCTACGCCGTGTCGAACAGTTGGAGCATGAACCAGTTCTGGCTCTCATTGTTCTTCGCGTGGATGATTAAAGCCATCATCCTCAAATACGCCGGCATCAAATCCTACCGCGCCGCTGTTCCGTTCTTCATGGGGCTGATTCTGGGGGACTTCCTCGGTGGTGCGATGTGGACGCTCTACGGCATCTGGCTGCAGCGGAGGGTTTACAACTTTTTGCCCTAAACGACAGGTTCCAGAGTGGCGCAGTTACCCACCTCCGCTATGTTCTCCCATAACAATCTTCCCTAATACGACCCGCCGTTTCGCCCCCGTCGCGCGCGGGACGTTGTTCGCCGCGCCCATCACCGTCTCGTGCGCCAGAATCGCAAACGCCATAGCTTCTTTGGCGCCACTGTGGTAGCCGAAGTCCTCATGCGTCAGAACCCGCATCGGCGCGACGCGCTGTTGTAACATGCGGCGCAAGGTGGGATTGAACGCGCCGCCCCCGCCGAGAATGATTTCCGTTTCGCGTGTTGCGTGTTGCGTCTCGCGCAAGGTGCGGTAACTGTGAGCGATGGATTCAGCCGTGAGAGCCGTCGCGGTGGCGATGATGTCATTCGCGCTCAAGCCGCGTTGTTGACCTCGTTGAACGAACTCCTCGGCGAAGTGCCGCCCGAAATCCTCACGCCCCGTGGACTTGGGCGGCGGGCGGTGGAAAAACGGGTGCTGCATCAGTTGGTTGAGCCACGCTTCATCCACGATGCCCTGCGCCGCCCTGCGACCGTCTTCGTCAAACTGTTTCTCCCCGTCCGTCAGGAGGCGCACGCACTCGTCAATGACCATGTTGCCCGGTCCCGTGTCGAAAGCGCGAACGTCGTCCAGCGTCCCGCCCGCTGGGAGAAACGTGAGGTTGGCAATGCCGCCGATGTTTTGCACGATGCGATTTTTCTCGGGGTGACGGAACAACAAATAGTCAACGTAAGGCACCAGCGGCGCGCCCTCGCCGCCCGCCGCGATGTCGCGGTAGCGAAACTCCGCGACGGTGGTGATGCCCGTGCGCTCCGCAATCACAGCCGGCTCCCCAATTTGCAGCGTCGCGCGCTGTTGCGGCAGGTGGCACACGGTCTGTCCGTGTGAACCGATAAGGTCAACGTCGTTCGTTCTCAGTCCGCTGTCGGCGACCGCGCGGAGCGCGGCGTCCGCGAACAACTCACCCAGCACGAAGTTCAACGTGCAAACCTCCCTCACATCCCCGCCCTGACACAACCGCAGCACCCGCTGCCGCACGTCCTCGGGAAACGGCACCGTGAGGAAATACCTCAACCGTGCCCGCAGCGTCTCGCCCGCCCCTTCGACTTCAACCACCGCAGCATCCATGCCGTCCACCGACGTGCCGGACATGAGACCGAGGACGGTGTGGGTCTGTTTTTGCGCATAGCGAGTGAGCCAATAAAGCATAGGTGTTAATCTCGTTGAGCAACTCGCCTCGTGCTCTCCCCGCCATATCCGCGACAGCAGGCAGACAAGCAAACCGCTCCATATCCGCTTGCCTTGGGAGCGTCGAGCGGTTGGGCGGGGTTTTTGCCGAGGAGGGTGGGGTCAGGGTTCATAATCATCTCACCTTGCTGGAGGTAGATTCAACCCCGAAAGACATAACGGTTGTGCCACTCCATTGCTTCTGGTGCTGGGGAGTAATCCACATCAATCGGCTTGAGCATAGGCTTGTCAGCAAAGTCCATTAATGCTCGCACCGCCGGTTCTGTTTTTCTCGCAGGGGGTATTCAGCGACCAGCACCATCAGATCGTTGGAGTCCACGGAAATCACGCCATGATCAAATGCCCAATGGTGTATCCGACAGAGAGCAATCCCATTACGCGGATGATTCGGTCCGCGCTGACCTCGGGGGATAATGTGGGCGGCTTGCACTTCGAAATACCTTGTGATTTTGCAATATTCAGCAGATATATCCATATGTATGAATCGCCTTTGCGTCTTTGCGGCTACCGCTGCCACTGTCCCCGTTCCACCAAACATATCCAGAATCACGTTGCCGCGATAGGTATAGAACTTGATGAGACGCTCGATCAACTCCTCTGGAAACGGCGCGGGATGCCCCTTGCGTTGTGACTCGGCGGCGATGTGCCAGAAGCCATCAGAGAAGCGGACGAACTCATCGGACGTAGTGTAATCAACGAATGTCAGCGGTGTCAACCGGCTTTTTTCTACATCCCCCCCTCCATAAACTTCCACGACGACAGCGCGTTGCCGCCATAGCGTCGGTCGAGTTCAATCATGAGGGGAACCATCAGGTCCAGCGTGCGGGCGTTGGACAGCCCGCCGCAGTCCACAGCGCGGAAGCCTGGGGCTTCGATGAGTTGCATCACCACCCGCTTGGCGTCTTCGTCGTCGCCGCACACGAGGATATCGCGCCGCACGCCGCTGGGCAGCATCGGCGCATCCAGCGTTTTCCAGAAGTTGGTTTTGTAAGCCGCCACCCAGCGGGCGTGGGGGGCGGCTTTCATGTTCTCCGCCATGCCCGAGGAGTCGGGCGGGACCGCGCCGAAGGGGTTGGTGATGTCCACGATGATTTTCCCCGTCAGCGCGTTTTGCAGGGCGCGCACGGTGTTGGCGGCTTCGCGGAACGGAACCGATAGCACGATGATTTCGCCCGCCTGCGCCGCCTCGGCGAGCGTGCCGCCGCGCACACTGCCGCCGATTTGCGCCGCCGCGTCCTTGGCTTTGTCCGCGTCGCGCGAACCCAAAATGACCTCATGCCCCGCTTGCGCGTAGCCGCGCGCTAAACCTGTGCCCATGCGCCCAGTGCCGCCTAAGATGCCGATTTTCATGGAATGAATGCGTCATGCGTCATGCGCTAAAGGTGGTCATGCATG
>JANWYM010000391.1 GCA_025055355.1 Abditibacteriales bacterium | reverse complement strand
AATTTCTGCGTAGTGCTCACCGCTATCCAGTTTTTCGAAGACAGCGTGCGCCATTGCCGCCTGAACGTAGAGGGTAACTATGCTACATCGCCTCCGCGCTCTTAGAGCCTACATGAAAACCACGTAGCACCGACATCCTGCCAGCATTTTACGCAGGCTTCCAGCCTGCGCTATCCGGTTTTGGGATAGACTCATAGACTCCTCTCCCCTTGGGGGGAGAGATCAAACGCCGTTTTTATTCTTATGTCCTCAATCCTCATAGAGTCCCCGCCGGTCCGCCCAGCGCATCTTGAGCAGGTCCTTGAGCATTTGCAAAGAATGGCGGACAATGCTCACCTTCGACGCCGGCGAGTTATACCAACTGATGGGCACCTGCTTGATTTTATAGCCGAACTTCCGCGCCAGATAGAGAATTTCCGCATCAAAGGCGAACCCTTCGATGCGCTGCTTGCGGAACAGGTGGCGTGCCGTCTCGCCGCGAAAACACTTGAAGCCGCACTGAGTATCTGGGATGTCACTGAGTCCCGCGACCTTACGCACGAGCCAGTTAAACGCCTTACCCATGCGCTCCCGATACCACGGCTGGCGGACGACGAGGTGTGACTCGGGCAGGGCGCGCGAGCCGATGGCGATGTCGAACTCGCCGGAACTGATGTAGGGCAGCAATCGCTCGCACTCCTCAATCGGCGTGGACAGGTCGGCATCGCTGAAGAGGATATCACGTCCCCATGCTTCGAGCACGCCGTGCCGCACGGAGTACCCTTTGCCGCGATTCATGCCGTTCGACACCAGTCGCACTGTCTCGTGCGTTGCCATGAACTGCCGCACGATGTCCGCGGTGCTGTCACAGCTGCCGTCGTCCACGACGATGATCTCGTAGGAAAAATCCCGCAGCGCCATGTAATCCAGCACGCGCTTGAGGGTGCTGGGGAGGCGGTCGGCTTCGTTGTAGGCAGGGATGACGATGGACAGGTAGACCTTGATTTTCGCCTCCACCGCTGCGCCCGCCGCCCGCGTCCCGCGCCCTTCTGTGTTCAAGTCTTTCGGGAGAGAGTCATCAAATGCCCTCATGCACTCCGCCACCTTATCAAAGAAATCCCAACAAAATCGTTCGTCGGTTATTCTACAACAAACGCCTCTATGAGTCAAACGCATTTATCGGCGCGGTAGCGCCGTAGTTTTTCCTGAAACCCCGGCTGGTTCAGTACTTCTTTATTCACCACGTGGTCTGGCACCTCGCCGCGCGCGACCTTGAGCAAGCCGAGGCAGTCCAGCCGCCCGTTGTCGCGCAGGCACTCCTCCGTCCAGCAGATGCCGTGCGGGGTGACGATGACGTTCTCCAGTTGGAGGAGCGGCTCGTCCGGTGGGACGGGTTCCACCTCAAACACATCAATCCCCGCGCCCGCGATTTGTCCGCTCTGGAGCGCCGCTGTCAGAGCCTTCTGGTCAACAATCGCCCCGCGCGCAGTGTTGATGAAATACGCCGTCGGCTTCATCAGACGGAACTCCCGCGCCCCGATGAGGTGGTGCGTTTCGGGCGTGAGCGGGCAGTGGACCGAGACGAAATCGCTCTCGCGCAGCAGGGTATCGAGGTCGGTCAAGGTAACGTCCAGCGAGGCGGCGCGCTCCACGGAGACGTAGGGGTCGTAAGCCAGCACCCGCATCGCAAACGGCTGCACCAGTCGCACCACCTCGCTGCCGATGTTGCCCAGCCCAATCAGTCCCAACGTGCGCCCGCCCAACAGCGTCCCCAAATGCCCTGGGTGTTGCCGCCAGCGCCCGGTGCGAGTCAATTTGTCTTTGAGGAGCAATTTCTTCGACAGCGCAAGCATGAGCGTCAACACGCTCTCCGCCACCGGGCGCCGCACGCCATCGGGCACGATGAACACCGCCACGTTCGCCTCCGTGGCTGCTTGCAGGTCAATGTTGTCATAGCCCACCCCGAACCGTGCAATCACAGTGAGCCGCTCCACACCCGCAAAACTCTCCCGCGTGTAGCGCGGCGCGAGCGACATCACGCCGTCAAAGTCGCGCAACTGGTCGGGCGTCACAGGGTTGCGGTGCTCCTTGAAAAACTCATACTCCACGTGCGGCGCGGCATCCAGCAAACTCAATCCAATGTCCGGCGCCAGCGGCTCACCCTTCTCGTTCAACAAATCGCGTGTGATGCCGATGCGGAACTTCTCTGCCACAGTGTTTCTCCTTTTGTCTTTTTGACAAGATGGACAGGATGGAGGCGCGCTCAAAACCGCTGCATCGCAGGAGCGGCGCGTTTCTGCTAATCCTGTCCATCCTGTCTAAAAAGCCGTTCCCTCGCCGTCAGAAAAATCTCATCCAACATCGCCTGCGTCAGTCGTCCCGTGAAAGTGTTCTGCTGACTGGGATGGTAAGAAGCGAGCAGCCACGGCTGCGTATCGCCCATGTCGAACAGTGCCCCGTGCGCGAACTGCGGACGCGGCGACGGTATCGGTCTTCCGAGGCGCTTCAACGCCTGCAAGTAGCCGTCAAACGCCATCTGGCCCAGCGCCACCACACCGCGCACGTTCGGCAGCGCCGCGATTTCACGGTCGAAGAAATAACTGCAATTCTTAATCTCCTCTGCCGTCGGCTTGTTGCCCGGCGGCGCGCAGTGAAGGATGGCGGTGATACGGCAGTCAATTAGCTGCATCCCGTCATGGCGCGACGCAGTGGCGGGTTGGCTCGCAAACCCGGCACGGTATAGGGCGCGAAACAGCACGACACCTGACGCATCACCCGTGAACATCTGCCCCGTGCGGTTCGACCCGTGCGCGCCGGGGGCCAGCCCCACAATCAACAGCCGCGCCGTCGGCGGACCGAAACTCGGCACCGGCCGCGCCCAATACTCCCAGTCCTGATACGCCCGCCGTTTCTCCTGCGCGATATGCTGGCAATGTTGCACCAAGCGCGGGCAGCGGCGGCAGGCGATAAGTTCGGCGTCAAACTGAATCCAGTCGGTCACTCCTGCGTCATACCCCCCACGTTTCATCCCAGCATCTTCCTCACCAGTCCCCACCCGCTTATGCACGCGGCGACGGTCAAAATGAGCGCGGACAAGATCCCGCCCGCCAAAACGACGGAGCGCGTGCGGTAGGCGGGGGGAAGTTTGAAGTTGAGGTAAATTGCGGCGAAGCCGATGAGGGCAATCGCCAAGTTCGTGATGAGAAACGCCACGACTTGGGTGAGGATTTCAAAGGAGACGTTGCTCCACACCAGCGCCATCGTAACGATGAAGATATAAGTGATGATGAAGCGCAGAACCCTGGGGTAATCCCACGTGCGTTCGGGGCGGATGGCTTGCAGGAACTCCTGCGAGACGCGGGCGTAGATCTCCGGCAGGGCTTGTAGCGTGCCCCACATCGCCGCGGCGATGGTGATGTAATAAACCCACGTGAGGCTGGGGTGAATGTTGCGCCAGATGTGCGCCTGATTGGTCAGCAGACTCCAGCCTTTGAACTCGGTTTGCAGCGGATACAACACCGCCGCCCCAGAGACCATGAATCCCGCCGTCACGAAGAACAACACCAGCGCGCCCATGCTCACATCCCAGCGCAGCGGCGCGATGAGTTGTCGCAGCCGCGCGGCTTGCGATGCGTCGTTCGGCAGGTAGTCAATCCTGTCGCGTGTCGCCGCGTACTCCCGAAGACTTGCAATATCCTTGTGTCCGTTCAGTCCCCAGCCGTGAATGCTGACCCAGTTCGCATAGACGATGTAACTCATCACCGACCCGCCCACGTAGCCGAAGGTCGTTGACAGGGTGAGCAGCGGATGTTGAATAGCATCTTCAGGCGCCCACGACGGGAACGACGGCAAATGTCCGATGTGGAACGTGCCCATCAGCGTCTGCCAAAAACTGGGGCGCACCAGCAGCGTGCCCAAAAACGTCCCGCCCACGAGAATGCAGCAGATCGTAATATGTTGCTTCTCCAAACTCTTGAACGTTGTGCCTGTGCTAAGCGCCAACGCGAGGGCGATGAAGAGCGAGGTAAAGAGATTTTCCCAGACCGTCTCAGGCATCGCGGCGGGCAGCACGTCGCGCAACAGATAGTGAACGAGGTCGCCGCAGGGTTTCGCTATCGGCACCCACGCCAGGGGCGCGCCTATCATCTCCAGCCCGAGAATCGTTATCAGCAGCCAACCGCGCGGACCGGGCAGCCGCACGAGGCGGTGCCCGATGTGTTCACCGCTGACCGCCGTGTAACGTCCCAACAGGTAGGTGACAAACACCCCTTTCGTCAGACAACTCAGCAACACGACCCACAGCAGCCCGTAACCTGCCCACGCGCCCACGCGCACGACCACAATCGTCTCGCCCGCGCCGATGCTAACTGACGCCAGAATCGCCGCCGGTCCGAACATCGCCATCAGCGCCGCCACTTTCTTCAGCGACCATGGCTGCGCGAACACACCCGTCACAGGCGGGATTTCTATCTGCTTGGCTGGTGTCAGCTCGCTCATCGGCGTCGGTTGATAGTCATGTTCCTAAACTTCTACCTTTTGCCCTCTCCCTGGAAAATCGTCGTCGCCCTCGTCGTCGT
>JANWYM010000390.1 GCA_025055355.1 Abditibacteriales bacterium | reverse complement strand
TGCGGGGAGGTGTCTCAGTTGAGACATGCGCAACTCCTCCGCAAGGCGTGGCTCCCGCCGAGCCAAACGAACCGAACTCGGCTCGGCGGGAGCCTCGCCCTCCCGGAGCCTCACCCTCCCGATGGGTTCGACGACCACCGCAGCAGCACGTCCACGATGCGCTCTGCCGCCTTGCCGTCCCACCGTTCCGGGACGCGCCCGACCTTCCCGTGACCGTCAAGGATGCGGCATGCCTCCGCAAGAATTTTGTCACGGTCACGCCCGACCAGCACGTTGGTCCCCTCCGTGACGGTTTCGGGGCGTTCCGTGTTCTCGCGCAGCGTCAGGCACGGCACCCCCAGCACCGTCGTTTCCTCCTGAATGCCGCCCGAATCCGTCATCACGAACTTCGCGCACGCCATCAGTTTCAGGAAGTCCAGATAGCCCAATGGCGCGGTGATTTTTACCTGTGGCATTGTCCCCACACGCGGCTGCAGCCCAAACTCCTCAATGCGGCGCTGCGTGCGCGGATGGATGGGAAACACGACGGGAATCCGTCCCGCAATCTCGCCGATGACCTCCAGCAGCCACGCCAGCGTGGAGGGTGTGTCCACGTTGCTGGGGCGGTGAAGCGTCAGGACAGCGTAGTTCTTCTCTTCCAGTTGGAGCGTCTCTAAGATCTGCGATTGCATCGCCCGTTCCCGACAAGCCATGAGGGTGTCAATCATCACGTTGCCCACAAAATGTATTCTGTCAGCGGGGACGCCTTCGCGCCGCAGGATCTCCCCTGCGCCGCGCGAGGGGGTGAAGAAAAGCGTGGAGATGCAATCAGTGCAGAGACGATTGATTTCTTCGGGCATGGTGCGGTCGTAACTGCGCAGCCCGGCTTCGACGTGGGCGACGGGGATGCACAACTTCGCCGCTGTCAGCGCGCCCGCCAAAGCCGAGTTCGTGTCGCCCACCACCAGCACCATGTCGGGACAGTAGGACTGCATCGCTCGCTCCAGTTTCACCATCATCTGCGCCGTCTGTTCCGCCTGCGAACCGGACCCCACGCCTAAAAAGACATGCGGGGGCGGCAGTTGCAACTCCTCGAAAAACACCCGGGACATCGCGTCGTCGTAATGCTGTCCGGTGTGAATGAGTTGCCATGCAATCTCCGGGTGACGCTCCAGTTGGCGCACGATGGGAGCCATCTTCATGAAGTTGGGACGCGCTCCCACAATGTTGATGAGTTTCATGACGACCAAAGTCTCCAGGCTCAAGTCGCGGAGCATTATAGCACAGTTGAGGCCGCGTTGTCAAAGTCCCCGTCGCGCCCTGCCGTTTCCTCTCCTCGGGGCGTCGTTGACAAACCCCTGCGAACTCAGTATAATGCCTTGCGCAAGTCCATGTCGCGGCTAAATGAATCGTGACTTTTTAGGTGAGAGGAAGTATTGCCCATGCGAATCCATCGCCGTTATTTGTTGTTAGGGGTCGCGCTGTTAGTGCTGGCGTGCTTAGAGATTGTGTTCCAGCCCGTGCGACTGCAGCCCCGCCCGCAGGAGTTTCACATCCGTTTTGAGTTCACCAAACCGCTCGACCAAATCGTGACCGCGCCCGAAGCGAAAAGTGACCTCAATAAATACATCACCGAGACCGTCTTCAAGGACTTCGACGAGGTGGTCGGGGCGAAGCGCGTCGGCGATGCGGGGCTGATTCTCACCTGCGAGAAGGCGACGCGACCCGAGGCGCAACGGTTCCTCAAGCAGGTCACGGCGGTCATAGAGAAGAAAATCGCTAAGCCGCGCGAGGCGGTCATCACCGACCTGAGCCAGTTGGGGTCACCGCCGTTGCGCAAACTGCCGTTGGGACTCGCCCTCTACAAACCCCGCCCGCACATTCGGCTGGGGCTGGACTTGCAGGGCGGGTCGCATATCGTGTTGCAAGTGCGGCAGGCGTTCTTTGAATACAAGTATGAGAAACCCATCGGCGAGACCGATGAGGCGCGCGCGAAGTTCCTGAACGACCTGCGCGAAGCGCTGTTGAAAAACGGCGTTCCCGACGCGGAAGTCAAGGTGAAGTCCGCCGAACCACACACCATCCAGATTCACACCCAGCCGCGCAACGAGAAGACGTTCAACGTGCAAAAGGAAATTGTCGTCAAGGTGGTCAACGAACAAGGCGCGGCGGCAAACTTAGGGAAGGCGAAGCCGACGCGGACGCCGCAGTTCTACTCGATGCGCCCGACGACGCTCGACCAGACGGTGGAAATCCTCCGCCGTCGCGTGGATGGGTTGGGCGTGAGCGAAGCCACCATTCAGAAAGAGCCGCCCGACCGCATCATCGTCGAGTTGCCCGGCGTTAAAAACCCCGAAGAAGCCAAGCAAGCCATCGGCGAAACCGCGCAGCTGCGTTTCCATCTGCTGCCCAAAGAATACGAGCCGGTCTATCACGAGCGGGAGCGCGTCACCTTCCGCAAGGGTGGGCAGGAGGTCAGCAGCGACGAGGTGTTTGAGGCGTCGGCGAAGGCGTTCCCCGAATACGTCATCACGGGGGATGAGTTGGAGCCGAACGCGCAGGGCGGCTTCAGCAGCAAAGACCCCAGCGAGCCCGCGGTGCATCTGAACTTCCGTCCCAGCGCGCGGGGGAAGTTCGCCCGCATGACCACGAAGTATGCGCCCTCAGGTGGGGAGTTCTGGCACATCGCCATCTTCTTGGACCGTGAGTGCATTTCCGCCCCACGCATCAACGAGCCGATCCCCGGCGGGGCGGTGGAAATCTCGGGTGGTTTTCGCAGCGTCGAGGAAGCCAACAAGTTGGCGACGCAACTCAACGCGGGTGCGCTGCCCGCCCCCGTGGACATCGTGGAGGAGCGCACCATCAGCCCAACGCTCGGCGCGGACTCGGTGCGCAAGAGCCTCTACGCGGGCATGATGGGGCTGCTATGCATCGTCGTCTTCATGCTGGTGTGGTATCGCCTGCCTGGGGCGTTAGCGGTAGTGGCGGTCGGCGTTTACTGCGTCCTTAACCTTGCCATTCTCGTTCTCGCGCAGGCGACGCTGACGCTGCCTGGCATCGCGGGGTTCATCCTCGCGCTGGGGATGAGTTTGGACACCAACGTCCTCGTCTTCGAGCGACTCAAGGAGGAGATGTCCACCGACAAGACCTTCAAGTCCGCGCTGCAAGCGGCGTTTCATCGGGCGTGGACGGCGATTTGGGACTCGCACATTACAACGGTCATCGCCGCCATCGTGCTTTACAACTACGGCACCGGACCCATCAAAGGCTTCGGCTTGACGCTCATGTTCGGCGTCATCAGCAGCCTGTTCACGGCGAACACGGTGACGCGTTGGTTGATGTATGCCGTCGCCGATACGCGGCTGGCGAACGTGCCGGGGCTGTGGCTCCCGGTGCGTATCTGGTGGGGGAAGTTCGGCAGGCTGGCAACCCCGAAAGGCGCGCCGCCCACGCCGCAGTTTGACCTCGTGGGGCGGCGCAATCTGTGGTTTGCAATTTCGGGGCTGACGATTGTGATCGGGATTGTCGCCTGCACGATGAACTTGCTGAACCCTGAACGCCGCTCGCTTATCAACCTCGGCATTGACTTCACGGGCGGGGCGCTGTTCCAGTATCAGATGCCAGCGAGCGCGGTGCGGGGCAAGTCCGCCCCGCAGTTTGTGGGCGAGGTGCGCAGCGCGTTGGAACAAGAGCCGACCCTGCACCGCAAAATCGGCAGTCCGCAGTTGGCAGGCGGGAACGTGCTGTTCGTGCGCACGCAGGCGGCGACGGAGACGGAGCAGCGAGCGCAGGAAAAAGTCGTCACGCGGATTTTGCAGGAGAAATATGGCAAGGTGACGCTCCTGAGCAGCGAGTTGGTCGGTCCGGTCATCGGAAGGGAGCTGACGCGGCGGGCGATTATCGGTGTGCTGTTGGGCTCCGTGCTGATTTTAGGCTTCATCTGGATACGCTACAACGTGCAACACGACGGGTTGCGTTACGCCATCGCCGGTATTATCGCTATGCTGCACGATGTCATGGTGATGGTTGGGACGTTCGCGCTCATTGGCTACTTCGTTCCCTCGGTGGAAGCCGACAGCGCGTTCGTCGCTGCGCTGCTGACGGTCGTGGGTTACTCCATCAACGACTCCGTCGTCATCTTCGACCGCATTCGTGAGAACCTCAAACTGCGCCGCCGTGACCCGTTTGATGTCATCGTCAACGATTCCCTATGGGAGACGATGACGCGCTCCATCAACACGGGTTTGAACGTGCAGTTCACGCTCATTATGCTGCTGCTGTTCGGCGGCACCAGCATCTACAACTTCATCTTAGCGATGTTCATCGGCATCACCTCGGGCGCGTATTCGTCCATCTTCAACGCCAGCCAAATTCTCGTTGCGTGGCGCAAGTGGAGCGAGAAGCGCAAAGCCGCTGCCACCCCGCAGCGCCGCGTCGAAGCGAAACCCGAACCCCAGAAGCCCGCGCCGAAGCCGACGACGCCGACGACCGCCGCTCCGCGTCCTGCGACAGCAGCGAAAGAACCGTCCGCGCAACTGCCCACCCCGCCGCAAACGCCCGTATCGGCTGAGGACGGG
>JANWYM010000038.1 GCA_025055355.1 Abditibacteriales bacterium | reverse complement strand
AAAGCATCCGCGACCAGCAGCGGACGATTGCGCAGATGAAGCGACAATCCGCTCGAAAGCCAACGCTCAAAGCCCGCCTGCGCTTCGCCGAGCAGGACCTGCGCCTGACCCAGAGGTTTCGCCACTACAAGTTACCTCTCGTCATCGGCTTAGACCTGACCACACAAAACGACGTCGTCGGCGTGTTTCACAGCGGATGGTATTTCACCAACGTGGACCTGACGCGCTTCTTCTCGCCTATCGGGAAAGGGTTCGCCCGATACATCGAGGAAGCCAGGGCAATTAAGGGAAGCGGCACGTCCTCGCCCTCTTCCCTGACTTCTCCTAACTTCCCCTTACTTCCCCCTCATTCCTTCGTGGATGCCATCAACCCCACGCAGGACCGCAACTGGCAAACTTACCTGCCGGGCAAGTTGGCGTTCGACACGGAGATGGTCACGCGCTCGGCGCGACCGGGCGTGTGTCTGGCGACGATTAACGACGCGCGCAGTTACGTCAACACACCGCTGGATACGTTAGAGCGTGTGAAGTGGGATAACCTCATGCCACAGGCGCAGGTGGCGACGTATTTATGCTGGCGCGTGGCGAACGATGAGAACCTCGCCGACATGCTGAAGCGGCTGCGTGGGCTGCGCTACGACCTGCAGCTCGTCGAGGGGCGCGTGCTGGAGTTCAAGCGCACGAAGTCGTTCCTGCCCAACACGCCCGTGCCGGGCAGCCTTGCTGTCGTGCAGGGGATGTATAAGTCGTGCATGGGCGTCCGCACCGACGTTTTCGCCTTCGCCGATGCCGAGGGCTATTTTCAGATGAAGGGACAGATGTATTACTCGTCGTCGCAGGTCGAAGCCTACCGCCTCAACCCCAAAACCGGCGAAATTGACTACGCTCCCGACCGCGGCAACGACGGCGACGCGAAGTATCCCCGCGACGTGCTGGGACGCATCGGTTTGCGCCGTCCCGTCATCGTTTTTCCCTGCAAGTCGTTGAGCCTGTTCGACCTCGTGGACGAGCGATACTTCGAGACGCTGGAGCAGATTCACGTCTACGACGCCAAGTCGCACACCGAGCCCATTTCCTTCGGCTACTCTCCGCCCGTGTCCGAGTCTGCCACGGCAGGGCCGACGGGCGGCGGCGACAGCCTCTCTTACGTCGAACCCTGCGCCGTCATTTACGCCCTGCCCGGCGCACGCCTCAAGATCACGATGGGCATGGGGCTGCTCGGCATCCGCCTCATGCTCATCAACACGCAGCCTGACGAGTCCAAGAGTTCAGGGTTCCGGTTTAAGGGTTCAACCCTACACCCAGAGGGCGTGGGGTTTTCCGTTGACGAAATGAAGAGCATTCCCCTGACGCCGCTGCAAGCGGCGCGGGACATTTACAATCTGGACGAGTCGCGCATGGCGGAACTGCGGCGGCACAAAATCATCAACGAGCGGCTGGAGAGTTTGCACCAATTGGCGAAGGCGGAGTTGGACTCGGCGCTCAAGCATCTGGCGGGGAAGCGTTACGACCTCGCCATCGCAGCGGCGCGCGCAGCGTGGGCTTACGAATCGCACGCCTACCCCGACGTGCAAAGCACCGCGCTGGACGTGGTGAAAGGCGTTCTCTTCTATCTCGCCTTGCTGCTGCCGTTTGCGTATTTCATGGAGCGGCTTGTCTTCGCCTTCCCCAACATCTACAAGCAAATCGCAGGAACGGTGGGCATGTTTCTCGCCGTGTTCATCATGCTGCGCTACGTACATCCCGCGTTTGAACTCAAAGTCGCCCCGGTCATCATCCTGCTGGCGTTCATCATCTTGACGCTGGCGTGCGTGGTCATCTTCATCGTGACGGCGAAGTTCAACGAGCAACTCGAAAAACTCAAGCAGGAAGCGAGCGGCATCCACACCGCCGACGTGGGGCGCATCAGCGCGATGACGGCGGCGTTCAACCTCGGCATTGCCAACATGCGTCGTCGTAAGATGCGGACGGCGTTGACTTGCATCACGCTCGTTCTGCTCACATTCACCGTGCTGTCCTTTACCTCCGTCAAGTCCTACTTGCGCAAAAATCAGATTGACCTCGGACGCCCGCCAGCCTACACGGGCATCATGATTCGCGACAAAGTCTGGTCGCCGCTGAAAGAGCCGTCCTACGCCGCCATCGCCAACGAGTTCGGCAAGGCAGCGATTGTCTCCCCGCGCGCCTGGATCTCGTCGGAGAACTACGACAAGCGGGCGCAGATTGACGTGGAAGCCGACGGCAAAAAATACACCGTCAACGGCATCATCGGCTTGTCCCCCCAAGAGCAGCACGTTCTGAACGTCAGGTCAACGCTGGTCGCCGGACGATGGTTCACGCCCGCAGACCAGTATGTGGTGATTCTGCCGGAGTCTGTGGCGAAGGCGCTGGGCGTCCAGCCCAAGGGTTTGGGGTTCAGGGTTAAGGGTTCTAACCCTCAACCCCCACAGGTTAAGATTTACGGCACACCTTTTGCGGTCATCGGCATCGTGCGCGAGCCGAGCGCGATGTCGCGCGTGGTGGCGCAGTGGGACGCGGTGGTGAAGGCAGTGAAGGAAGCGAAGGACGACGCCGAGGCGCAGAAGAAAATCGCCGACCTCACGCACGTTGCCGCTGCTGACGTGACCGCTCTTTTCCCGCAAATCAAAAGCGCGGTGGACAAAGAAGAAAAGCCCTCGCTCAAAAAGGAAGCCACATTCGAGAACTTGAAGGACTTGGACGGCGAACCGCTGATGCCGGTGGACTACGCGCAACTGAAACCCGAAGTGTTGGAGGAACTCAAGCAGCAGCGACAGAAGCGGTTACAGTTGGGCAAGACGAGCGAGTCCACACTGCTGCAGGAATACACGCATTTTCAGATTTCCAACACCGTCATCATTCCCTACGCGACAGCGATGAACATGGGCGGCACGCTGCGCTCCATCGCCCTCAAGTTCGACGACCCGCAGAAGGTCACGGACACCGTGAACCAGTTGGTGCAGCGCTACGCTCTCAGCATGTATGCGGGCATAGGACCGGGTCCCGCCGCGACGGCTACGCCGGGGGACGCGGGCGGTAAGACCTACCTTTACAGCGCGATTGGGCTGTCCGCGTTCGGCGGGTTGGAGAGCGTGTTCATGCCCATTCTTATCGCCGCGCTCATCGTGCTCAACACGATGTTAGGCGCGGTCTACGAACGCACCAAAGAGATCGGCATCTTCAGCGCGGTCGGTCTCGCGCCCGTCCACATTTCGACGCTGTTCCTCGCCGAGTCCTGTGTCTATGCCAACATCGGCGCGATTTTGGGCTACCTGTTAGGACAGGTGACGACGAAGGTGTTGAGCGAATGGGAGTTGCTCTCCGTGCTGACGCTCAACTACTCCTCATTCAGCGCGGTCGGTGTCACCATCATCATCGTCGCGACCGTCATCGTTTCGACGATGTATCCCGCCCGCAAAGCCGCGCAAATCGCCGTGCCCGACGTCGAACGCAAATGGCGGCTGCCCGAACCCGACGGCGACCGCATGGACATCCGAATGCCCTTCATGCTCACCGGCGGGCACGCCAAAGCCTGCTGCGCGTTCCTCGTCGAGTTCTTTGAAGCCTACGTGGACTACACCGGCGGCGAGTTCTACACCGACGCCGTCCACTTCGACTCGTTCGAGACGGATTTAGGCAGGGGTTACTCCATCACGATGCGGCTCTGGCTTGCGCCTTACGACTTGGGCGTGAGCCAATGGCTGGACCTGCGCATGACCCCCGCTGAAGAAGGGCACGTCTTCGAGATCGTCCTCCACCTCACCCGCGAATCCGGCGACGTCAACTCCTGGAAGAAAACCAACTGGCTCTTCCTCAACACGCTGCGCAAGCAGTTCCTGATATGGCGCACCATCAGCCCCGCCTCGAAGTTGGAGTATGAGCAGCGGGCGGAGGAGATGCTGACCCAGCCAATGTCCATGAGCGCTTAAAAGATGATCAAAGGTAACATCCTGGTGCCGCAGCCAACCGTCGGAGGGCCGCCGTGGCGAAGCGGTGGGCAATCGCCTCTCTTTGACGGACAACCTCACCAACAAGCGGACTCTTTACATCTGCGACGACTTCAACAAACTCTTGACGGCTGGCAGCCTCTACCCCCTCCATCTCTCCCTTGACAAGGGGGAGAGTTAGAGGGGGTGACGCGGACGGCAACGCACAGCGGGGAGCAAGGGACGTTTAATCAGCGAGCGACAGGGGAGCGATGGGCGGTGGTATCATAGCGATGACTTGACCAGCCGCTTCGCCGTTTCCAGCATCTTCTCCATCGCCTCCGCGCCGACGATGGACCACGTGCCCAGACTGACTTCGTAGCCGCCCCTCTCCCACGCGGACGGTGGGGCGATGTAGCCGAGATAGTCGTTCGTGTAGCCCACACACAAGGTGCGGGGGGCGGCGGCGTTGTGCTTCAGGTCAAGCCCCATCGCGCAGAACGGCTCGCCGGGGATGCCGACGAGGGCGACGTCGCCGAGACGCAGCACCTGAATCTCCGCGGGCACAGGAGCGTCACCGCGCCGCACCCGTTCGTAGGGCTCAGCGGCGCGGAGCAGTTCTCCCCCGGCGCGGCGACGTTCCTCGTCCGTCGTCGCTTGTTCATAAGCCCGCTTGGCTTTCAGGTAGGCTTCTTCCAGCGGCGCCAGCGGCGGCAGCGGGCGTGAGGGGACGAGGATGGTTTCACTGACCGCGCTCACAGCGGGCGGCACTGCGGGATGCTCGGGCACGTTGAGCAACGCGAGTTGCTTGATGATTTCTCCGGCAAGCAGTTGCCCCTGTCGGCGCACGTCGTCGAAGTCCACCGTGCGCGTGGCGCGGATGTCCCCGCACGCGCCCTGCAGGAAGAGGCACAAGCCGCAGCCGACCCCCGCATTTTCCACCAGCGTTGTCGCCGCGCCGGGAAAGTCCGCCGAGACCAGCGGCTGCACCTGCACCGTCGTCGGGTGGCAGGCGAAGTTGACGAGCACAACGGAGCGGGCGGGTAAGGCTCCGGCGGAGCCGACGGTGCGGCTTGGCTCGGCGGAAGCCTCGCCCTCCTGGAGCGGCTCAAAGCAAAGCACATCAACCTCGTGGTCATTCACGCCCCAGTCGGCGATTTCGTCATCGGGCGGACGGTCGCCCCACCAGTAAAGTTTGCCGTCTCGGCCCACGATGCGCCGTGACCATGAGAGCCCCTGCACCTGCGACGTGCTGCGCTTCAGGCGTGCGGGCTTCACGTTCCGATTCGCCATGGCTACGGCGGACGCCAGTTGGTCGGCGAACACCTCTAACCACGCAGCGGCGCCGGGGTGGTCAAGCAGGCGGCGAATCCCAATCGTTTCTGGCGTCGAGTGGGCGTGCGTCGCGCTCAACATCACGTGGTCGGGCGCGATGCCCGTTCGCTGCTGAACCCGCGCCCGCACCTCGGCGGTGAAGTCGCGCCCTGCTCCCATCAAGTCCTTGCGAAAGCCGATCGCGTCCACCGCCACGAGAGCCACACGGTCATCGCCGTCGCTGACGACAACCGCCTTCGCGTAGAGCGGGTCGTGCACGCCCTGAAAGAAATCGTGGCGCGGCGTGAAGCCCAGATAGGGAATCGTCAGCGGCGGCGTCACATCCACGCGGGCGGAGCCTACTAAGAATGTTTTGGTCATGGTCAGGTCAACCCCCTTCGTCCCGCCTCATTCGCTGTGATCGACGGACTTCCTCCGCGTTCGCTTGCGCTCTCTGGGCGAAGGTGATATGATGAAAGCAGCCCGGTTGAGAGGAGAGGAGCCTTATGCCAGAGAGTCATCACACCCTTGTCCCGACCACCGAAGAGGAGGCTACGACCTTGACGCCTTCGGAGCGGACCTTTTTGCAGGCGTTCGCGCAAGAGGTGATGCAGTATGATTTCGTGGAGGCGGTGCTTTACGACAAGCGAGGCGAGCAGTTGTATGTGCGGACGGTTATGTCCGTGTTTGAACTTGACCCGATGCGCTCTGTGGTTCGTACATGGGGGAATGCCATCCGCAGTCACCCCGATATGGTGCGTATGCCGTTTCCTGACCATCTGATGGTGCATCCTCCCCGCACCGCTCAAGATGTAGCAGCCGCTGGTTTTCGGATTCTCGCTCAGAAATAGGAGGAGATCACGGTCAAATGGACGAGGCACAGCATCTTCTTCAGGCGCAGCATAACGCCCGTCTCAGTCAATTCTTAGATGTGGACACGACTGAGTTCGTGGGCTGGAATATGGTCGCTACATTCTACGAGGCTCTCCACTATATAGATGCTCTCAATGCCTCTGAGGGTGGAACGCCTTTCAAGAGTCACGGAGAGCGCAATCTCTTTATCCAAGTCAGCCTTCCTCACATTTTTGACGACTATAATATGCTGTATGCGCTGGGTCGTGATGTGCGCTACAATAACGATTACGCCTACTACCTGAACGATACCTCTCGGCAGGTTGCCAAACGGGTTCGCACCGAGGAATTAGAACGCATCAAGCAGGCGGTCCGTCACCGAGGCGTTGCGATTCCTTGAGATGAGGGTGATGTCCTCATGCCAGCGAATTTGACTCCCGATTATCTGGCCGCTGAAGAGCGCTTCCGCGAGGCTGTGACGATTGAGGACAAAATCGCCGCGTTGGAGGAGATGATGGCGGTGATCCCCAAGCACAAGGGGACTGACCATCTGCGCGGTGACCTCAAGCGGCGGCTGTCGAAACTGAGAGAACTGCAGGAGCAGCAGCGGCGCAGCGGGAAGCGCGAAGCCGCCCCGTGGCGGGTGGAGCGGCAGGGCGCAGGGCAGGTGCTGCTTGTCGGTCCGCCCAACGCGGGCAAGTCGGCGATTGTGGCGAGAATGACGCACGCGCATCCGACGGTTGCTGATTATCCGTTCACGACGCAGATGCCCTTGCCGGGCATGATGGAGTTCGAGAACGTGCAGATTCAGTTGGTGGACACGCCGCCCATTAGCGCTGATTACATGGAGGGCTGGATGGGCGACCTGTTGCGCCGCGCCGATGGGTGTCTGCTGGTGGCGAACTTGGCGAGTGATGATTGGCTGGATGAGACGGAGGTTGTGCTGCGTCGGCTGCGCGAGAAGAAGATCGTTCTCTGCGGGGAAATCCCCCCAGAGCGCGAGCCGATTCTGGTGTATCGGCGGACGCTGCTGGTGGGCAACAAGTGGGATGCCGCCGATGCCGAGGCCCGTTGGGAGATTCTACGAGAGGTTTATGCCGAGCAGTTTCCGATGATTCCCGTCTCGACGCAGACGGGCGAAGGTTTAGAGGAACTGCGCCGCCGCACCTGGGAGGTGTTGCACGTCATCCGCGTTTACAGCAAGCCGCCCGGACAGAAGCCCGACATGGATGTGCCGTTCATTCTCAAAGAAGGCAGCACCGTGCTGGACTTAGCGGCGGCGGTGCATAAGGATTTTGTGGAGAAACTGAAGCAAGCGCGGGTGTGGGGGTCAGCGCGGTTTGCCGGTCAAAGTGTGGAGCGGACGCACGTGCTGCGGGATGGGGACATAGTGGAACTGCATGTATGAGGGAGGCTTGAGTTTTACATTTCGCCCTCCCCTATCCCTGCAACGTTTGGGTTCGCGCTGCTCCGCAGGCACAAAGCCCGACAGTTAGGACATAGCATCCGCCTCAGCCCCCTTGAGCATACCGCTGGTGGGAGGGACAAGCGCGGATACGACCCTCAACCCATCCGCGTCTGCCCATGCAATCAGTGGTATCACACCATCACCCTGCCCTCATTTTTCGCGCCACGCCGTGATTTCCTCTCAGGCTGGCGAAAGAATAAAAGGGAGTTATTCATGTCGCGATTGGGACACCAGACCGCCGGAAAATCACCAACCGGGAGGGCGGGGCTCCCGCCGAGCCGCACCGAGGCTCCGCAGGAGCGTCGCCCTCCCGTGGGTGCGTTTGTTGTCGAGGAAGGATTTCCCAAACTGGGTTTTAGGGGTAGGAGTGATGACTCAGGTTCAGACAACATCTTCCCTATCGCGCCTGCGCCTCGTTGCAGGCGACCGCGCGACCAACGCCGCGATGTTGATGGAGTTGGTCCACGAGCAGGCGGGATTTGCCGATGCGCGCGGATTGCCGCAAGTGCACTGGTTCGCTGACTTTGAGACATGGGAGGAGATGCGCCGCGCGCGGGGGAAACGGACGCGACAGCGCATACCGCGCCCGTTTTACTCGCCGGAGGCGCACGCGATTTACTTGCCGCCCTCGGTGACCCAAGCCGTCACGAATGGGTTCTCCGAGGTAAACGACTTAGATGGACTGGTCAGTGTGCTGCATGAATTGCTGCACGGCGCGCGCTATGCCACCATGCGCTCTCTGCGGGCGTACCTCGTCGAGGGACTGACCGAGGGGTTCGCCCGTTATCTTGCTTGTGAGTATCTGACGCCGCCGCGCGTTCTCTTGCGGGAGGAGGTCAACGCTCTGCTCGCAGACGGCAACCCGCTGACGGAACTGAGCGTGCAAACGGTGGAGGTCCTTGCCTCGCTCACGCAGCCCAACCGCGAAAGCGCTCGCCAATGGCTGTGCGCAGTCGTTCGCAGCGAAGAACCGCAAACGTTGCTCCAAGCAGCGGTGGCGCATCTGTTGTCTTCAAGTGCGCCCTCCGCTCGCGCCGAACGCGTCCTGCGTATTCCCACCCTGCTGAGCCGCGTCCTCCATGCGGCACAAGCGCGAGACGGTCTCACCCTCACAATGGGAGAAGTCTGGTATCCCGACGGAATAACGGTATGGTAGGTTGGGCGTCCCGCCCGACGCGACAGGCAAGACGCCTCTCCTATGTCGGGTCACATTTGCGCTCTATACGTCTTCATGCTAAAATATGAGCCGGTTCCCACAGACAAGTGAGGGATGGACCATGATGAAAGACATCTACACCGAAGCGGTGGAGTTGACAGAGAAAGAGCAGCCCTTCGCGCTGGCGACGGTGGTATATACCAGCGGCTCGACGCCGCAGAAGCCGGGCGCAAAAGCCATCTTTTTGCCGCACGGCGAAATTCGCGGCACAATTGGTGGGGGATGTCTGGAGGCGGAGTCGCGCCTCCGCGCCCTCGATGCGATACGTTCCGGGAGGAGACTGTTGTTTGACCTTCATCTGGACGATGACTTCGGTTGGGACGACGGTCTCATCTGCGGCGGCACGGCGAAAATTTTCATTGACCCGCACGCCGACCAGTCCGCGCCGCTTCTCCGTCAACTGGCGCAAGCCGTGGAGTCCAAGCAGCGCGTCGCACTTGCGACGGTAGTGGATGCGCCCGACCCCGATCTCGTCGGCGCCCGCGCCCTTGTTCAGACGGACGGTTCCATGACGGGGCACCTGATGGAGCCAGCCCTCCGCGACGCCATCGCCGCCCGCGTGTCCGCGCTGTTTGAGAAAGCCACCGAAAAGCCGGAGCTTTTCTATTTCCCTATTCATCGGGACGGCAACGGACATGACGCAGGACGGAAGACGCAATATGCCGTCTATCTCGAGATTTTCCTTCCCCGACCCACGCTGCTGATTGCAGGCGCGGGACACATCGGTGCAACGCTCGCCCGCCTCGCCGCGCAGTGCGACTTCGACGTGACGCTGGTAGACGACCGCCCCGACCTGTGCAACCCGCAACGCGTCCCTGAAGCCCACTGCGTCTGCGCTGACATCGTGGAGACCTGTCGCCACTTCCCGGTGACGCCCGACACCTTCATCGTCATTGTCACGCGCGGACACCGCCACGACGCTCAAGTGCTGCGTGAGGTCATCCACACCCCAGCGCGTTATATCGGCATGATTGGCAGCCGCCGCAAAATCACGCTGATCTACAAAGAGATGGTGGAAGAAGGCATCGCTACGGAAGCCGACTTACAGCGCGTCCACTCCCCCATCGGACTGCACATCGGCTCGCTGCTCGTCCCCGAGATCGCCGTCAGCATCCTTGCTGAACTCATCGCCATTCGGCGCGGCGTCCCGCCCGAAAGCATGGGCAAACCGATGTCGTTCACGGCGGAGCTGCTGCTGAGAGAGCAGGCGAAAGTAAGGTGAGAACGGACGTGCCGATGCAAGAGGGCACGTTTCACTCCACCGTCGTCAACGGTTTCTGGATGCGTTCTGCATGGTTGTGGCGGGAGCCGTTGCCAAACACCGCCGAGATTGTGTGGGCGTTGGGCGTTTTGTAGCGGCATCAGAGACCCGAACTTGTTTGGAGTGTGGCAGGCAGTCCCATCCCCAACAAGTTGGGGCGTCCCAAGCCTTGATGAAAACCGAAACTCTCAAACTGACGGGTATGACCTGAAGCAGCTGCGCGGCAAAGGTCGAACGCGCTTTGCGGCAGTTGCCGGGTGTCACGGAGGTTGAAGTCAACGTTGCCAAGAGCGTCGTGCGCGTCACCTTTGACCCGCACGCGGTGTCTCACGCCCGCCTCGTCGCTGCCGTGCGCCGCGCCGGGTGCGGCGTGGAAGGAGCAGGACCGTCCCCGCCGTGGTGGCGCACGGAGAAAGCGCTGGTGGCGGCAGTGGGTTTGCTCCTGTTGGCTGGTTGGCTGTGGAATTTGCTGGCGACCGGCGACCTGCTGCCGGAGCATGACCGCTATGTGCCACCGGGCGCGCAGGCGTTGTTCCTGCTGGCAACCCTTATCGGCGCCCTCCCGATTGCCAAGGAGGGCATAGGCGCGCTGCTGCGCAAAAAGTTGGACGCGGAATTGCTCGTGACGATTGCCGTCGTTGGGGCGGTGAGTATTCAGGAGTTTTTCGCGGCCGGCGAGGTCGTGTTCATCATGCTCCTGGGCGAGATGCTGGAGTCGTTCACGGTGGACCGCGCCCGCGCCGCCATCAGCAAACTCATGGCGCTCGCGCCCGAGACCGCCCGCGTGCGCCGCGACGGTCAGGAGATAGAAATCCCGACGGACGAAGTCGTCGTCGGCGACGTCGTCGTGGTCCGCCCCGGCGAAAAAATCCCGGTAGATGGGTCGCTGATCGCTGGCAGCGGCGTCGTCGACCAAGCCGCGATCACAGGCGAGTCCATGCCAGTGGACAAAAACGTAGGCGATGAGGTATTCGCCGGCACGCTCAACACGGCGGGCGCATTCGTCCTGCGCGCCGAGCGCGTCGGGAAGGATTCGACGCTGGCTCGCATCACGAAACTGGTTGAAGAAGCCCAGCAGCGCGACGCCCCTGTGCAGCGTGTGATTGACCGCTACGCGACCTTCGCTGTGCCGCTCATGCTTCTCATCGCTGCGCTGACCTATGGGGTCACGCTGGACGCGCACCGCGCCATCACCGTGTTACTTGTTGCCTGTCCGTGCGCCTTGCTCTTGGCGACGCCGACGGCAATCGTCGCCGGCATCGGACGCGCCGCGAAGGAAGGCGTGCTGATTAAAGGCGGCGCGCACCTCGAAGCGGCGGGGCGGCTCAACGTCATCGTGTTCGACAAAACAGGCACCCTCACCGAAGGCAAACCTGCCGTCACCGACATCTGTAGTTTCCATGATGAAGAACATCAACACGGCGAAGCGGAGTTAATCGCGCTGGCAGCGGTCGCGGAAAAGATGAGTGAACACCCGCTCGCCCAAGCTATCCGCGAGAAGGCAAACGAGATGGGCATGAAGACGCCCGACCCGTCCGACTTCGCCCACGTCGCCGGACGCGGCGTCGTTGCCAACCACAACGGCACGAAGATCGTCGTTGGGAAACCCGCCCTGCTGCGCGAGCACCAAATCACGCTCACAGCGGAACAGGAGCAGCACCTGCGCAAACATGAGCAGGAAGGCAAAACCGTCGTCGTCGTCGCGCACGACGGCAAACCCTGCGGCATCGTCAGCATCGCCGACACGCTGCGCGAAAAGGCGCAATCCGCCATCCACGCCCTGCGCCAGCTGGGGATTAAGAAGGTCGTGATGCTCACCGGGGACAACTCCCGCACCGCGAAGACCATTGCCACGCAGGTCGGCATTGACCACGTGCACGCTGAAGTCCTGCCTGAACAGAAGGCGGAGCGCATCGCCGCTTTTCAGGCGCAGGGGTATCGCGTCGCCATGGTCGGCGACGGCATCAACGACGCCCCCGCCCTCGCCACCGCCGACGTCGGTGTGGCGATGGGTGCCTCCACCGACATCGCCCTCGAAACCGCCGACATCGCCCTCGTCGCCAACGACCTCAGCAAGGTCGCCTTCGCCGTCGGGCTGTCGCGCAAGACGCTCGCCATCATCAAGCAAAGCGTTGGCTTCGCGCTGGCTTATAACCTCCTCATGGTCGCGCTTGCCGTCGAAGGCACGCTGGGCGTCATCGGCGGCGCGGTGGCACATCAAGTCAGCGGCGTGCTGGTGGTGCTGAATGCGATGCGGTTGCTGAGGTATCGGCAGTGAGGACGGTCAACGGATCTGGGTAGCGGATTGAACGGATGAGTAGGGGGGCGAACGCCAGTCGTTGCGGCAATAGAAGCCTTATGTTGGATCTTTATGAGGAGTTCAAGCGCGTCATAGAAACGTTGGACCGCGAAGCCATCCCTTACGCGCTTGTTGGTGGCTTAGCGGTGGCTTATCACGCCCAGCCCCGCGCTACCCAAGATATGGATTTTCTCCTACTGCCAGAGGACTGGCAGCGCTGCGCGGCGGCTCTGCTGCCATTAGGCTTTGAGGAGTTAGGAGAACCGCTGCTGTTAGCGCAAGGCACGCTGACGTTGCATCGCTTGGTCAAAATTGAAGAGGACGGCAGCGACGTGCTGGTGGCGGATTTTCTCCTGGTGGACCACCCTACCTTGTGGGAGGTCTGGGGCGAGCGGCAGGCTGTGGCGTGGGAGGCGGCGGTCCCGCTCTGGGTGGTCTCCAAGTCTGGGCTGATTCGCCTCAAACGGCTGCGCGGCTCCAAGCAAGACTTGGCAGACATCGAGGCGTTAGAAGGAGGCCCTCCGTGATGTGTCCCTTTGACCGCGCTGACCCCCGTTATGCCCGTTGGGCGCTGCGGCGCGCTGCGCAACTGCGGCGGCTCGCGCTGGCGCTCAAGCCGCCGCAATTCTCCCCTGAGCGCATCGCGGAACTATATCGCCCTAAGGAGCCCCAGAAAACGCGCCTTGCTCACGAGGGAACTCCCATGTGCGCTGAGGTTTCTGGGAAGTAAGGAATAAGAGGCGTCATCGGCGACGCGCTGGCGCAGCGTCAGGATGCAGTCGGAAGAACATCGCGTTCTTCTCGATGTAGTGCGTCCACGGCTCTGGCACAGCGGCATCCTCAAAAATGGCGTTGACGGGACACGCCGATTCACACGCGGTGCAGTCAATACAGTCTTCGGGATGGATGAACAGTTGCTCCTCTCCTTCGTAGATGCAGTCCATGGGACACACTTCGACACACGCTTTGTCTTTGACGCCGATGCAGGGTTCGCAAATGACGTAAGCCATCGTTTTGCCCTCGCTTTCCGTCGGTCATCTGGCAACGGGACTGCCCGCGCCAACCCTGCGATTCTGTTGCGGGGCTGTTGTCATTGCAACAGGTTGTGGTGTTGCGCCGCGTCGTCTTCACGCATCAGATTGTATTTCTTCATCTTCCGCCACAGTGTCGTGCGGTCCATCCCCAGAGCGCGGGCGGCGGCGGAGCGGTGCCAGCGGGCGGCTTGGAGCGCGGCGCGGATCTGCTCCGCCTCATCGGGGGGCGCGCTGTGTTGAGGCAGCCGCAGGGTAGGGCGCGGGGCGGACAGCGGGGGCGGGAAGTGGCAAACGTCCAGCGGCGCGCCCTTCGCCCGCAGCACGACGTATTCCAGCGCGTTGCGGAGTTCCCGCACGTTGCCGGGAAAGGTGTGGCTCATCAGAGCGCGCCACGCCGCTGGCGTGAGCGTTGGGGTCAGTTGCGGATACTTCTCCCGCAGCGCGGTGAGGAAGTGCAGCACCAGCGCCGGGATGTCGGCAGGATGGTCACGCAGCGGTGGCACGAAGATGGGCACGACGTTGAGGCGATAAAACAAGTCGGCGCGAAACGTCCCCGCAGCGACGGCAGCCTCCAGGTCACGGTTGGTGGATGCCAATAGGCGCACATCCACTCGTCGGGTGACAACGCTCCCGACCCGCTCAAACTCGCGGGTTTCCACGACGCGCAGCAGTTTGGCTTGCAGGGTCAGGCTGAGGTCGCCGATTTCGTCGAGGAGGAGGGTGCCACCTTGAGCGGCTTCAAACCGTCCGATGCGGTCGGACACCGCATCGGTGAACGCGCCGCGCACGCAGCCGAACAACTCCACCTCCAGCAGCGACTCCGGCAGCGCCGCGCAGTTGACCTTCACCAGCGGCGCGGCGGCGCGGGGGGACAGCGCGTGCAGTTGTTCTGCCACCAGTTCCTTCCCCGTGCCGGTTTCGCCCTGAATGAGCACGGTGGCATCGGAAGCCGCCACGTCGGCGATAAGCGCGCGCAATGCACGCAGGGCAGCGCTGTTGCCGATGAGTTGACTCGCGCAGGAATCTTCATGCTTCCCCTGCATACTTCTTCTCCATCTCTAAGACCTTGTTGAGTCTCCGCCGATGCCGCTCCTCCCCCGAAAATTGCGCCCCGACGAACGCCCGCACGATTTCCCGCGCCAGTTCAGGACCGATGACGCGCGCGCCGAGACAGAGAACGTTCAGGTCGTCATGCTCGACGCCCTGATGGGCGGAGTAGGTGTCATGACACAGGCAGGCGCGCACGCCGACGACTTTGTTGGCGGCGACCGTTGCTCCCACCCCGCTGCCGCATAACACGATGCCGCGCGCCGCTTCGCCCCCGCTCACCTTTTCTGCGACGGCTTGCGCGAAGTCCGGGTAGTCCACCGCCTCGGTGCTGTGCGTCCCGCAGTCAATCACCTCATGCCCCAACGACTGCAACTGCTCTATCACCGTGTCTTTCAACGGAAACCCCGCATGGTCGCATCCGACGGCAACGCGCATGTTCAGCCCTCCATTCGCCCTTTGCGATTATTATAACTGGAGGGCGGAAGGAACGCGAGGGACAGGGGAGAAAAACGTTGGCACGTTGGCACGTTAGCACGTTAGCAGGTTGGCAGGTTGGCACGTTAGCACGTTGGCATGTTGGCAGGTTGGCACGTTGGCACGTTAGCAGGTTGGCAGGTTGGCACGTTAGTACGTTGGCACGTTGGCAGGTTGGCAGGTTGGAAAGTTGGAAAGTTGGAAAGTTGGAAAGTTGGCAGGTTGGAAAGTTGGCAGGTTGGAACGTTAGAACGTGCCAACGTGCCAAC
>JANWYM010000389.1 GCA_025055355.1 Abditibacteriales bacterium | reverse complement strand
TGCTCCGCAACGGACCGGAATACCTACGCACGGTCAAGGAGGAAATGATGGCGTGGATGGCGGAACACGAATACGAATCGCTGCAGCAGATGCACGGCAGCATGAGCCTCCTGCGCTGCCCCGACCCCAAATCTTACGAGCGCGGGAATTACGTGCAGGTGTTACAGACGTGGCGGATATAGGGGTTAACCCTTGGCAAAAGTTACGCAGTTGTGTCCTTCCTCCAAGGAAAGGGGCATCACGGGAGCGGCTCACCGGAGCTTTTTGCTGCCCTCAAACCTCATGTCATTGTGAGTGCAGCGCAGCAATCCCCGCCGTGTGAAAACGTCGTTGCGAGCGGAGCGAAGCCATCCGCCGAATGCCCGTCATTCCGAGCCCAGCGAAGCGATCCCATTCGCAGGGGATTGCTTCGCTTCGCTCCACGCCACCGCTGCGCTCCTCGTCATGACAGGCGTTTTCATCGGGGAGGGGTCAAACGCCGCTTTTATACAGACTCTCAGGGCAGGCTCTGCGGTCAAGGATTGGCTTTTGCCGCTGTAAACTACCTCTTCCTCTCTGGCAAGAACTTCTCGCGCATCTCCCTCTCTTTTTCGGCGTCGGGCAATCGTCCTTCGGGGGTGAGGATGCGAGGGGTGATGAAGAGAACGAGTTCGGTGTCGACGGCGTGTCGTTCCTTGCTCTGGAACAGACTGCCGATGAGGGGAATGTTGCCCAGAATCGGCACGCGGCGGCGCAGGTGTTGGTCTTGCTTCTGGATGAGTCCACCGATGACGATGGTTTCGCCGTCTTTGACGCGGATGCTGGTTTCGGCGCGGCGGGTGCTGAGGAGCGGCAAACCCGTTTCGGGGTCGAGTTCGCTGATGTTGGACACCTCGGGTTCGATGCGCGTGGTGATTTCGCCGTTGCCGCCCGTCCACGGCGTGACCTCCAACTTAACGCCGACGTCCACGCCTTGAATTCTTTCGCTCAACGAGCCGAACTGGAGGAAGCGCACTTTGATAAACTTCTGCGTGCCGATGAACAGTTCCGCCCGCTGCCCGTTGACCGCCGCCATGCGCGGGTTCGCCCAGACCTTCGCCTTGCCTTGACTCACCAGCGCGTTGAGGCGCGCTTGAAAGTCGTGGGGCAGGTTGGCGATATGGCGGAAACTGATTTCGCCCGTTGCGGAATCGGTGCGCCAACCCGTCGGCGACAAAGTGGCACGGGAAAGTTGCAAGTCGCGCCAGCGCACGCCCAACGAGGCTTCCACGTCCTCCGTCGTAGTAAACTCCACCGCCAAGGCTTCGACCATGATTTGCGGGGCGGGCAGATCCACGTTTTTCAAGTCGCTCTCGATTTTGGTGAGCATCTGCGAGGGCGCTTGCACGACGACGGCGTTCTGTTCGTGGTTGACGTGCAGGTAACTGAACAGGAACGTCGGCAGCAGCCCCGACGCCGTCTGCGCCTGAATGTTTTTCATGCGGAACGAGGCGGTGCTGCTGCGGTTGTAAGTGGCAAGGTCAGTCGGCACCCCTTCGCTCAACATAAACACATCGCCCTCCTTGCCCAGCGCAAGCCCGTAGCCGCTGGCGATGCCACGCAGCACGGCTTCCACTGGCAGGTTCGCCAGCGTCAGGCTGACCTTGTGGTTCACGCCGCTGTCCACCGCGATGTTCACGCCCGTCTGCCGCGCAATCTCGCCGATGAGTTCGTGGATGTCAGCGCGGAGCGCGTTGACGGTGAGAAGGTTGTCCTCGAACTCCACCGACAGTTCCGCCTGCTTTACGCCCGCCGCCGCGCCGCCGTTGCGCTGCACGGCTTCGAGGGTGCGCTCGCTGTTGACAGTGATGATGACGCTCTGGCGGTCGGGGCTGGAGGACACGTCCCACGACGTTGCCTCAAACAGGGCGATGGTCATGCGAATGCCGACCCCCTCGCGCTGCGCCGCCTCCTGCGGCACCTCGATTTGCACAAAACTGACGGGATACAGGCTGACGTCAATGAACGCCTTGCCCAACTTGGAACGCGCGTTGGGGAAGGAGAGCACGATGCGGTCGCGCCGCACGTTACTGGCGCCGCGCGGTCCCTCGCCAGAGCGCCGCGCGTATTCCCAATCCAGCACCCCGTCCGCCTTCACGAGAATTTGCACGCCGTTGCTCAGTTGCGTCGCGGTAACGTCGGTGATGTTGGCGTAGGCGACTTGGGCGTGCGCCGGAACAGTCACGCCCAGTATGGCAAAGCCCAGCCAGAGGAGGAAGGAGAGACGATTAAACATTTTCTCCGTCTCGCCAGAATGCAGTTTGAAAGAGGAGAACAGCCTCGCGTGTGTGGTGCAGCGACTCCTAACCTTTATCGCAGCCACTTGTCAGATGTCACGAGTCGTTGCTGCCCGCGAGCGGGGCTATCGCCCTCTTCCAGACTGGATTGTGGCGTTGCCTTATGCTGTGTGCTCTGCGTCTCGGATGCATTCAACATTTGCATCCGCAACTTCTCCAATTCCGCCGGGGAAAGACGCTCTTTCTCCGACGCCATGCGCGCGGTGAGGAAGATGCCGAGCCGCGTGTCCAACTTGCCTTTGCGCACGAAGCGAAACAGGTTACCTATCAGCGGCAGGTCGCCGAGAATCGGAATCTTCTGGCGGAAGCGCGCTTGCTGGCTCTGCTCCAAGCCACCGATGAAAACCGTCTCGTTCTCTTGCAGGCGCAGGTTGACTTCAGCGCGGCGGGTGGCGAGGTCGGGCAGGCGCGTGACGGGGTCCTGGGTGACGATGTTGGACACCTCTATCATGCCCTGCAAGTGAATCCCACCCTGTCCGCCCGTCCACGGCGTCACCTCAAACTTCACACCCAAATCTACGCCCAAGGCTTCAGCGGTGACCCCGCCCGGTCCGAAGCGGGCAGGCACTTGAATTTGAATGTATTGCGTCTGTCCCACGAACAACCGCGCCGTCTGCCCGTTGCGCACCACGGCTTTGGGTTGAGCGCGCAGCCGTCCTCGGTCCTCGGTGACGACAGCCCGTAGGCGCGCGCCGAAGTCGGACGGCATCACACCCAGCCGACGGAAGAACAGTTGTCCCAAGGCAGCGTTCATACCGTAGCCAGAGGGCGACAAGGTGGGGGCGGCGAGGGAGCGGTCGCGGAAGGTCGCGCTTAGGAACGCCTCCATCTCTTTGGTGCTGAAGAACTCCACCAACACCGCCTCGATGACCAACTGCGGTGTGGGCGTGTCCAACGCAGCAAGGTCGGACGCCACTTTGTCCAGCAGGGCGGCGGGCGCGGCAACGGAGAGCGCGTTCTGCTCGGTGTTCACATGCGCGTAGCGCAGCAGAAACAGCGGCAACAAATCGCGCGCCGTCACCGCCCTGATGTATTTCAATGGGAACAGCCGTGTCTCAGCAAGTTGGTAGGGACTGGCGCGGCGCGGGATGCCCTCACTCACCACGAACGACCCCGCGTCGCGCCGCAGCGCCAAGCCGTAGGTGACCGCAATTGCCCGCAGCGCGTCCTCCGGCGCCACGTCAGGTAGGTGCAAACTGGCGAGGCGTTCCAAGGTGTCGTCCACGCGAATCGAGATTCCCGCCTTGTCCGCGATAGCATTCAACAGAGCGCGAAGGTCAGCGTGCAAGGCATGGACGGACAGCCGCCCGTCCGCGTAGTCCACGCGCAGTTCGCGGCGCGGCGGCGTCCAGCGCGTGGCGGGTTTGTCCCCATCGTCTTCCCCCAAACGCTCGCTGGTGACGATGAGTTTGAGGCTGCGCTGGTCGGGCGGCATGGTGATATACAGCAGGCGACGGCGCTCGTCGCCCCGCTCCCGCCACGAACTCTCGTCGTCGCCGACGTTGATGCCGCCGACGAGGACGGGCGCGTGAAAAACGATAGTGATGTCCAGCCCGACGCCCAACCGCGCCTGCGGGGGAATGGACAGTTCCACGTGGTCAATGGGATACTTGCTCACGTCCACGAAACTGCCAACCTGCGTGCGGGCGTTGGGGATGCGGAAGCGCAGCACCGTAACCTCCCGCCGCACCCGGCGCGTCCCCCGGCGTTCCAGCAGTTGGTCTTCCAAGGAGGGCAGGTCCGGGTCGGGCGAGAACCAGGGGTCAAACTGCAGCGTCCCATCCGCTTCCAGCGTGAGGCTCACGGCGTTCTTCATCTGCCTGCTCTCCACCCGCGTCACGTTCACCCACGCCCCGCCGACCTGCGCGCGAGCCACCGACGACAGAAGCACAAGACAAACGACACTGCCAATCACTAATTGAAAATCTGCAATTGAAAATTTGCAATTGAAAATTTGCAATCCCGTTTTCATCCCCCTCACTTCCCCTCCAGAAACTTCTTCTTCAACTCCGCCTCCTGCGCGGGGGGCAGGTGTCCGGTCTGCGAGAGGACGCGGGGAGTGACAAAGATGACGAGGTCGGTCTGGACGCGACTGGTTTTGGTGCTGCGGAAGAAGTTGCCTATCAGCGGCAGGTCGCCAAGCAGCGGCAGGCGGGTGCGGAGGGTGCGCGTCTCGGTCTGCTGCAAACCGCCGATGATGATGGTCTCGCCGTCGCGCACTTTGACCACACTGTTGGCGCGG
>JANWYM010000388.1 GCA_025055355.1 Abditibacteriales bacterium | reverse complement strand
CGCTACAAACAGACAGGGACAGACCACTCGAGGTGATAAAAATGAAGGTGCTTCGTATTGTTGCGCCAGTTTGTGTTGCGATGTTTCTCGCGCTCATGGTTCAAGGCGTGGAAGCAAAGGGAAGAGGAGGCAGCAAACCGCCTGAGCCTTCACGGGTGCGTAAGCCGGGCTTTATCGTTGGGGTGGTAACCAACACCGCTACGGGCAGCCCCATTAAAGGCGCGCTGGTGAGTGCCCTGCCGCTCAACGGTCCGATTATTCCACTGGCGAGCAGCGAGGACGTGGCAGAACCGATCCGTGCCATCTATCCGCCGCCATACGGATACACCACCCGCACGAACGCGAGGGGGCGGTTTAGTTTAGTCGTTCCCGCCGGCGAGTATGAGGTGATCGTCTCAGCGCAGGGCTATATGGAGGAGTCCTCCCAGGTGACCGTGTCGCCCAGGCGGACCGTGCGAATTAACTTCGCGCTGGCGGAGAGCGGTTTCGGCACGGTGACGGGCACGGTGTGGGGTGTCGCGCCCGACGGCTCGAAAAAGCCGCTGGCGTGCGCCGACGTTTTGCTCTATTCGCCCGACGCCATTTACATTATGGCGGCGGAGAAGAGCAACGCTGCCATGCCTGCCATTTACCCGCCGCCTTATCCGCAGGTCAAAACGGACGAGAACGGCAAGTTCAGGTTTGAAGACGTTCCCACTGGCACTGCCTTGCTCAACGCATGGCGGCTGGGCTATGGTTACGCCCATCAGGAAATCACTGTGACCAAAGACCGGACGACGGACGTGACCCTCGAACTGCCGCTGCAGTCGGCGACGGTCAAGGGGAAAGTCACCGACACCGCAACGGGGCAGCCCATCGTGGGCGCGGTTGTGGTGGTCAGGACGATCTATGACCGAATCCCCGAAATCCTCGTGGGCGCGATGGCGCTGCGGCAAGCGGCACACGATAGTTGTCCCCCACCGGAAGTGGAACTCATCGGTGTCTCAGACGAAGACGGCGACTATGAGTTGATGCTGCCTCTCTACGACGTCGTCGCTTACGAGGCTGCCATGCGTGCTGGGAGCCCAACAGATCCGAGGATCCTACCGCCTCTCCTGCTACGGCATGAACTCATCGCCTTCAAGCGCGGTTACGAAGTCGCGACGCAAACCATCGAAAACCCCCAAGTCGGTGCGACGGTTACTGTGAACTTCCAACTGACGAGGCGGCAGTAATGGTTTCACCGCTCCGAGCCTCCCCGCGCAACGAAATTGGAACTATCTCTGTCATGGCGAGTGAGTGAAGCCATGCCATTCGCGGGGGCAACGGGTGAAGCTTCAATCGGGGGAGAGGGTCACATCCGAGCGGCATACGCTCCCGCCGCGCTTGCGCTGAGGAAGAAGGCGGGGTCGGCGTCCACGCTGCGCCCCATTGAGGTGACGTTGATGCCGCAACCCTTGAGCGCATCAATGCCCGCCCTCCCATCTATCCCCCAGACGACATGATGCTTTTGCGTGATACCTGCGCTATTCAGTTGCTGCTCAATTAGGGCTTGCTGCTGCGCTTCCAAAAGCGGAACGACGACGTGAGCGGAAGAGTGAGTCAGTGCGCCCAAGGTGGTGAGCGAATGATGGCTGACGCCCTGATGCCGTTGGCGGGGATCGGCAAAACTGAGGCGCAGAACAGCGATAGCTTTGCCGCCTAAGGCGTGAGCGGCGTCCAGCACTTGCGCTTGTTCAGCGCCTGAGAAACCGTAAACCGTTCCCGTGCCGACGTGCCCCGGCCCGGGCGCGACGAGGATAAAGTCGGCTCCTGCCACTTCCTTCGCTGCGATGAGTCCGCTGTAAACGTTGACGGCTTCGTAGTCTCCACCGAACGATTGTCCCGTCGTGATGGTCGCGTCGATCAGTCCGTTTTGCTTGAGTTGCCGAACGAGGTGGCTGAACGCCATCGGCAGCGCGGCAGAATCGGTCATCACGTAAACGACGTGGCAATCCGTTCCCCGAATAGTTTTGACAGCGGCGGCGGCAGGCGCAATCTGGCTGTGGAGGGTGCCGACAACGACAGGCGTTCCTTGCAGGCTGCGGGCATCTTTGAGGACATCATGGTAGGGGCTGTTTTGCTCTTCAATAGAGAGGACGTTGATTTGCAGCGGCGTGTAGCGCAGTTTCATGATGTGCCCGGGACGTTCGGCGGCTTCGGGCAGGCGTGAGAGGTTCGCCATGACGAAATGATAACCACCAGTGCCCAAGCCTAACTCGACGGCGACGGTGTTGAGCAACACCTCATCACCAATGGCAACCGCACCCGTCAAATCGGTGTAGTTCACCGCGCGTGCCGATGCGCCGTCCACCTCCACTTCCACGAAGGCGACGTCGTCCTGCGCCCAATGAATCGCTGTCACCCGCCCGCGACGGCGGCGATGCAACAACATGGTCAACGGTCAACGGTCAATGGTCTCCCATTGACCGTTGACCATCAAAGAAAACGCCCCAGCAGGCGACTCCCACTGGGGCTGAACTGCATCAACGGATTTCCCTATTCGGCGATGCGCACGTTCGCCGCGCGCAGCCCTTTGGCATCGCGTTCAACGTCGAAGACAACGCGCTGCCCCTCGCGCAAGGTGCGGAAGCCGTCGGCTTGGATGGCAGAGAAATGCACGAACACGTCACTACCGCCGCCGTCTTGCTCAATGAAGCCGTAGCCCTTGGCATCATTGAACCATTTGACCGTTCCGCTCGGCATACTTCATCCCCCCTTCTGACCTGGACGCGGGAGCGTCCACAAAGTTTGTGGGGTCTAACTGCTCCCGTGAACTGGCTTTTCGAGGGGGGCTTTGCCCGGCACAGCAACGACGGTCGCACATCAGACCAACCTACATTCCGCTTGCGGAGTTCGACATTTCCCGCAAACTCACCGCAAAGTATAAAGGAAAGCAGAGGAGTTGTCAAGCGATGAAAACGCCCATCATGGCGAGCGCAACGATGCCACCCCTCCGCAGGGGATAGATGCGCTCCGCTCCTCATGACATCAGGCGCCGCAACGAAAGAAAAGCCTTAGCCCTAAAAAGGTGTCAGCGACTGCCTGACTTCTGAAACAAACCGGCGTGGGGATAAAACAGCGGCAGGCTCTCCTTCCGCCGACAGCAAGGACACCACCGGAACACTTCCCACCAGCGGATGAATGGCTCAAGGTCGTGGTTTTTCACGGGGGATAAGAGGGTATCCTCTTTGCGGCAGCCGCTCCCGCCGGTAGCCTAAGAGCCTCTCCCAAAACCGTTATGTTGAACGCCGTGAAGTGTCTCACACGGCGAGGTTTTTCGCGCGCTCAGAGTGACACCGAGCGAAGGGCTCAGAAAGACGGGGGTTTTCGGCGAGGCTCTAAGAAGCTATCTCAAAACTCACTCTGGTAGCCGCAGCCTTGACGTTTGCACGGGCATCGCAGGCATCAAGCCTGCGGCTGTGGGGCTTTGAGATGGTTTCTAAGTCAGTCACCATGAGCTCGCAACTAAGGTATGCTACTGGAACTTACTTCTGTTGCCAAGTCCTACGCCGCGACGGATGAGACAGATTCGGTCACTGTCCTGAAAGACGTTAATTTGCGGGTCGCTGCGGGCGAATCCGTCGCCATTGTCGGTCCGTCAGGGTCGGGCAAGAGCACGCTGCTCAACATCATTGGCACGCTCGACCGTCCCGACGCGGGTCGCGTGGTGCTGGATGGGAAGGACGTGTCGTCGCTGAACGAAGCCCAACGCGCCGCGGTGCGCTGCCGGGAGATAGGGTTCATCTTTCAACTGCACCATCTCCTCCCCCAATTGAGCGTGCTGGAAAACGTCCTCGTTCCGACGCTGGCGGGCGGACCGGAGAAGCGCACGGAAGAACCGGTGACGCGGGCGAAGCGACTGCTGGAGCGCGTCGGCTTGTCGGGGCGGCTGTCGCACCGACCGGGGCAATTATCGGGCGGTGAGCGGCAGCGCGTCGCCGTCGTGCGCGCCCTCATCAACGAGCCGAAACTGCTGCTTGCCGATGAACCGACGGGGTCGCTCGACCGCGCCGCTGCCGAGAACTTAACGGAACTTCTCGTCGAACTCAACCGCGAGGAGGGCGTGAGCCTCATCGTGGTCACGCACGCGATGAGCCTCGCGGAAAAGATGTCGCGGCTACTGGAGTTGCGGGACGGGGTGTTGGTTCAGAGGGATCATCCATATCCCCCAGGGGACAACACGCCAGATGCGAATCGTTCTCGTCATCGGTCGTCTTTGAGAGTCGAGAACAAGGACGACGAGGACGACGACGATTTGCGAGGGAGCAGAGGGGGATGATGAACGGCGACAGCCCTCAACTATTCACCACTATCTGACACACCTTGTCCTGCGCTGCCCGCGCTACTGATGCGGGGCAGAGGTAGTGGTTGAACACCATCACGACCACGTAAACCTCACCGCTGCGGGCGTGAATGTAGCCGGATAAACTGGACACGCTCAGCAGGGAACCTGTCTTAGCGAATACTTTTTTCTCGGCGGGCGTGCCGCGCATCCGGGAGCGCAAAGTGCCGTCCACCCCTGCGATGGGCAGCGAGTCGAAGAAGGCTC
>JANWYM010000387.1 GCA_025055355.1 Abditibacteriales bacterium | reverse complement strand
GAAGAGGTCGAAGAAGTCGCCGTTGGTGCGACGGGATCCGAACGAGCGCGGAAGCGGAAGGTAGCGAAGCGGGGCAAGCGGAAACGGCGGTTCTAAGAGCCTATCTCAAATTCTTGAACCTCCCCCAACCCCTCCTTGGTAAGGAGGGGAGTTTTGGGGAGAGGCTCTAAGCGGAGGTTCGCGTTTCGGGTTTTGAGTCTCGCGCAACAGGTAGCGAGTTTAGGGTTTCGCGCGAAGCGCAACTCGGAACCCGAAACTTGTAGCAAGATGAAGAAATACTTCAACACAGCGGGTCCGTGTCGGGCGGATTGGCATTACATGCTGCCGCCCGAGCGCAGGGCAGTGGGGATTCCGCGCCTTATTGAGACGGGGCAGTATTTTGTGCTGCACGCCCCACGCCAGACGGGCAAGACGACGCTGATTTTCTCCTTATGCGAGCGGCTGAATGCGGAGGGCAAGTATGTAGCATTGTATGTAAACGTGGAGAATGCCCAGGTCGCAGGGAGCGATGTCCTCTGCCGGCGGTGCTTTTCATAGACGAGATAGACTTTTGCGTTTCGCGCTTCTCTCCCTCCCCGCTGCAGGAAAACGTTGACAGGCATTCTCGAAGGAGGAGGCAAAACGCAAAAGTTTAGGACGAGATTGACTCCCTCCAAGGCGAGACCTTGCTCTCCGTGCTGCGGCAACTGCGCTCAGGCTGCAGGACGCGCCCGAAGCGTTTCCCCCACGGGAAGCGGATTCATCTGTTTGGAGTGCAATGGACCGTCACAAACTTAAACCTCTGCTCCTCCGCGTCATACTGGACCAATCCCCTGTCCGTCAACTTCAACTCTGGAATGACCGGCAGCGCGAGGAACGAGAGGGCAGCGAAGGGGTGCTCGGGCGTCGCGCCCAATTGCCGCGCCGCCGCGTGCAGCGCGTGAAAGTCTTTAACGACGCTTTCCGTCGCTTCCGTTGACATCAGCCCCGCAATGCGCAGCGGCAGCCGCGCGACCACCTTTTGTTGCGCGACCACAACGCAGCCACCCTGCATCGCCTCAATCGCCCTTGCCGCCGCGAGCATGTCGGCATCGTTCGCGCCGACGACGATGACGTTGTGGTTGTCGTGCGCCACCGACTGCGCCAGCGCGCCGCTTTTCAGCCCGAAGCCGTGCGCTAAGCCCAATCCAATGTTGCCGTTTTTGCCGTGCCGTTCGATGACGGCTAACTTGAGAACGTCGCGCTCGGTGTCCGCGACCACCTTGCCGTTCTGAAGCTTCACCTCCATCTCCAGACAGGTCGTGAGCAACTGCTGCCGCGTCAGCCCAATCACGCGCGCTCTGCCGGAGACAGCGGGCAGATGGAACGCGGAGACGTCCAGCGGCGGCAGTTTGACCGTCCGAAGAACCTGCGGGTCTTGATACATCGGCGCGTCCGCCACGAACCTCCCGTCGCGCACGATAGGCGTGCCGTCGTGGAAGACGGTGTGAACCGCGAACGACTGCACATCCTCCACCAGCACGAGGTTGGCGCGGTAACCTTCGGCAACGACGCCCACGCGAGGAACCCGAAAACGCTGCGCCGTGTTGAACGTCGCCATTCGCACCGCCCATGCGGGGTCAAGCCCTTGGGCGACAGCGCGGCGTAGGATGTGGTCAATATGCCCCACGTTGGTCAAATCGGCGGGCGTCTGGTCATCGCTCACGAACAGGCATTTCTGGTAAGTCTCCTCGTTCACCGCCGGCAGCAGGGCGTCCAAGTTCTTCGCTGCCGAGCCTTCGCGGATCATCAGCCACATCCCCAGCGACAGTTTCTCCAACGCCTCGTCCAACTGCGTCGTCTCATGGTCGGAGTCCACGCCCGCCGCGACGTATTGGCGCAGCCCCGCGCCGCGCAAGCCGGGCGCGTGCCCGTCCACGACTTTGCCCGCTTGCTTCGCCACTTCAATTTTGCGCAGGAGTTGCGGGTCGCCAGCGATGACGCCGGGGAAGTTCATCACCTCCGCCAAGCCAACGACGCGGGGATGTTTCAACAGTTGCGCGATGTCCTCCGCCGTCACCTCCGCCCCCGACGTTTCCATGTCCGTCGCCGGCACGCATGACGACGCCGTGAAATAAAAATCCAGCGGCAGGTCCTCCGTCGCCTTGAGCATGAACGCGATGCCCTCCACGCCCAACACGTTAGCGATCTCGTGCGGGTCGGCGAACACCGCTGTCGTGCCGTGCTGGGCGGCGGCTTGGGTGAACTCGGCGGGATGCAGCATCGCGCTCTCGATGTGAACGTGACCGTCCATCAAGCCGGGCAGGAGATAACGCCCTTGCGCATCTATCTCCACCGCGCCCGCCGCCACACCAATGGAGCCGACGTGCTGGATGACGCCATCGCGGATGAGAACATCGCCCCGTTCAATCCGTCCCGTGAGGACGTGAACGAGACGTGCATCACGGATAAGGTAATCAGTTGAAGACATCCCAATCCCTCCCTCGAAAATCGTCCTCGTCCTCGTCCTCGTCCTCGAACATCAAAAAACAACCGACGAGGAGGACGACGAGGACGATTTTATACGTCGCGGTGTGCCTATCTTCTGTATCGTCACCCTCGCAGCATCAGTCCCACCCACAGCAACGCGAAGAGCGCTGCGCTCAATGCGAGCAAGACCTTCGTCTGCTGTCGCAGGGACGGCACGCGGCGGAGGGCGCGGAATATGTGCGGGATGCTGCGGGCGCGCGGCTCACGAATGCGGAACACCCACAGCGCGGCGGACGACCGCCCGAGGAACGATAGCAGGAAGAAAAGGTGAAAGGCGTTAAGGGTCGCCCCGCACAGCGAAAACGAGAAATTTGCCGCCGTCAGTTTGTCCAGCCACACCCCGCCCAGAATTTGAAACACAGCCAGACAGATGCCGCCTAATCCCTGTATCGCAGCGATGTAGGCGACGTTGTTGCCGCGCGGCGCGATTTTGAGCATGAGGTTCTGGTTGCCCAGCCCCACGCCCGCCCAGCCCAGCCCCCAGACAACGTAAGCGGCGAAAATCCACCAGAAATTTTCCTTGCTGGTCGGGATCCAGAAAAACGGTCCCGTCGCCGCGCCGATGAGCCCCAAAATGATGATGGGCTTGTTGCCGAAGCGGTCGGTCAGCCGCCCCGCCCACCGCTGCCCCACCATGTTGAAAATCTGGTTGACCAGTTGAAACGAACCGGTGACAATCAACCCCACGCCCAACTGGTTTTTGACGTAGAGTTGAAACGAGGCGTGGGGGATGCCGCTGCTCAGCATCAGCCAGCCGTAGAAAAAGGCGTAGCGGCGGAAGTTGGGGTCGCGGAAAGGCGTCAGGATTTCGCGCCACACCGGGGCGTCTTGGGGTCGCTCGCGCAAGGGCAGGTTCGGCACGAACAACAGCGGCGTCAGCGCGAGAACGTTGAAGACAATCCCGATGCTGTAAATCATGGCGTAAGCCGTCAGTTTGGTCTCAGGGTGCGCTTTCACGTAAGCATCCACCGCCATGCCGCCGAGCAGCGGCACGACCAGCGCGGGCAGGGCGCAGAAGATGTTACGCCGCGAGAAGTAGCGTCCCCAGATATGCTCCGGCACGATGTCGGCGAACCACGACAGCCACGCCACGTCGCCAATCGCGCCTGCGATCGTCGTCGCGCAAAGCAGCAGGACGAGAATCCACAACGGATTCACCCCCGGCGGGCGGAACTGCGGAAACGCCAGCAGCGGCAAGCCGATGGATACAACGCGGGCGAAGAGGGTAGCGTAGAGCCAGACCCTCTTGCGGTTGTCGGAGCGGTTGACGAAGTAGGGCGCGAACACGCGCAGCAGACTGACGATGTTACCGACAGCGAGGATGACCCCAACCATCGTGCCCCGCGCGCCCAACTCCATGGCGAAAAAAGTGAGAAACCACCCGCCAATCAGCCAGCCCCCGATCGTGCCCAAAACGCCCTGCACGATCGCCAGCGTCATAGCGCGACGGCGCGCCTCGTCAGTCAGAGGATACGATGACATAATAACTAATCGCGACGGCTTTGAACTGTCAACGAATTTGTCACGAACGAACACGGAAGAAATCGCCCCTGCGGAGTGCATGACGCAAAATTTGCAATGGCAGGGACGCCGGTGAACGCAGCCCGTCACGCCGCGACGGTCTCCGTTGCGTCCATTCGCTACAAACTCGTTGATAGAATTTGACATTTTTAATTCGCCGTCGGCGTCAGCCATCAGCATCAATGAGTTATAATGCGAGTCGCCTCAGTTGCCCGTCATGACGCTTGACAAAGCGTCTCGGTCATGGGGGCAAGGCACACCTATCAGAGGAGGTCGACAATGAAGATTACCGCCATGAAAGTCACCCCCGTCGCGGCGCTCGACCCGCCGCTGCGGAACTCGACGGGCGTGCACCAGAAGTATTGTGTGCGGACGATCGTGCAGTTGTGGACAGACGACGGCTGGCAGGGCGTGGGCGAGGCGGCAGGCGGCGAGAAGATGAAGAGCGATTTGGAGGCGGTGAAGCAATTTGTCATCGGCATGGACCCGTTCCGCCTTGAGCCGCTGCGCCGGCAGATCCCAGAGCCACGCGTTTACGCTC
>JANWYM010000386.1 GCA_025055355.1 Abditibacteriales bacterium | reverse complement strand
TTGTGCGATAAAAATGTCCCACGGATGCCACTAACACGGATGATATAGGGGAATCCTTGAAGTCGTTATCCGTGGTCGTGCTTATCCGGGGGACGTTTTTATAGGGGGAAGACGATGCGCGCGGTGGCATTTGTGCGATAAAAATGTCCCACGGATGTCACTAACACGGATGATATTGGGAATCCTTGAAGCGTTATCCGCGCGCCTTGCGCCTTCCGCCGTGTCGTCCCTGCCGTCGCTGCCCGCGTCCCGTGCGTCCGATGTTCCTCCGCTGACGGGCTGGCGGGTGGTGGGGGTGATCATTACCGAGGAGCGGCAAGCGGCGTGGCTGGAGGCGGCGAGCGGGGAGCGGGTGTGGGTGGAGGTGGGGGCGACGATAGCGGGCGGGCAGAAAGTCGTTGCCATCACACCATCAGAGGTGCGGGTGCGAGGGGAGGAAGGGCAGGAGGTGGTGTTGCGCAGTGCGGCGGCGCCGGGGCATCGCCTTCCTGCTGAGGCGCGGGGGGAGGCGCAGGAGACGCCGTTGGAGGAGCGGGTGCGAGGGCGGCAGTGAGCGACGGCGATATGGGAGTGAGCCGCTCCGTCACCGTTACGGCTGGATTTTGGCGCAAAATTGAGCCGACAGGGGCGGAGCGGCTGGCGCCAGCGACAAGGCAAGGCATCCGACATGGGGGAGTAACCCCTTGTCCACGCTCGTCCATCGGCGCTCTAAATTAGCGACGTCCAAGTCCCATCAAATTCCGCACAATGCACATCTCCAGTCCCTCATAATCCTGCGCCTCACGATACGCTTGCCACTCGTGTCGGTCAAGGCGGTGGCAGACCTCGACGAGCGCAAGAAAGATGTCCTTAGAGTGCTTGAAGTGTAGGTAACTCTTGTCGAACGGCTGCGTGCGCATGGCTTTCACGTCCAAGCCGACGACCTCGCCGTTTTTGCCGTAGCCGTGGCGCACGAGAACGTCCACCGTGTTGAACGCCCGCCGCGCGCGGTGAGCACGCCCTGCGACGCCAACATGCCACCCAAGTCATCGGGGTTGGTCTCCTCGCGGACGAGGATGATATGCTTCCAGTCTTCGCTTTTGCCATGCGCCAGTCGCGCCGCGTGGTGTGAATCCAACCCTGCGTTATACCCAGAACAGCGAAGCCCTGAACGCTGAGTTCCCAACCGTTGGGAGCGCCCAGGGCCTCTCTGAGGTGGAACGAAAAGGGAGACCGCTTAATCGTTGAGTGGGTTGCAGATGAACTTCATGAACCCGCCGATGTCAATGGGCTGGAACTTGGCGTGCCCGTCCATGTAAACGACGGGCGTGCCGCCGACGGTGCGCCCCGCGGTGACGTCAGCATCGCGGACCCCGTAGTGCGCTCCCCACGAGTTGCAGAACACCAGGAAGTCCTCGGCGGGTTTGGTGACGCTGGCTTGCGACGCGCCGCAGGCGCTCCAGCCGCGCGAGGAGGTTTGCACCCCCTGCGGACAGGTAAACTGCGGTCCGAACAAGCCGTAGATGATGCCCGCCAGTTCCGCCCCGCCCGTGAAGACCGGCACGTTGCCTGGGCGTCCGAACCCGTCGTAACAGCGATAGCCGTAGGAGCCATCGAAGTCCTCGCACAGGTCGCCGTTCGCATTGTAGCGCACAGGCTCATTTATGGTGGGGCAATGGAAGATCTGGTCGTTCTTAGTGTAGGGGCGAACGATGGAGACGAACACCGGCGCTCGCACGGCCAACCGTGAGGTGCAACCGGTCGCGCCGCCGGGGACGCCCAAGGTGTCGCCCCACCCCGCGTGCGAGACGTTGCCTGGAGAATCAAACTCCTGCAGGGACACCGGATATAGCTCGTCGTAATCTTGCACATACATCATCGCTCCCATGCCCATCTGCTTCATGTTGGAGATGCACGAGGCGAGCCGTGCCTTCTCCCGCGCCCGCGCAAAGACTGGCATAAGGATAGCGGCTAAAATGGCGATGATGGCGATGACGACGAGCAACTCAATCAATGTAAATGCGCGCTGCGAACGTCTGAAATGTTTCATGGTTGAACTCCCCTTTGGAAATCAGGTTGACAGAGACGCCTGCTCCTACCGTTCACTGCTGACTTCGCTTTGCTTTCACCCCCTCTGTGCTCTCGCGCAGCACCAACGTCGGTCTCAGCCAGAACGTTTTCGGCTCGTCTGGCGCGTTCGCTTGCGTGAGATGCTTCAGCAATCGTTCCGCAGCGATGGCAGCCACCGCTTCGACCGGCTGCGCCACCGTCGTCAGCGACGGCACGGTGAACGCGGTTTCGGACAAGCCGTCGAAGCCGACGATAGCCACTTCATCTGGTATGGTTATACCCAATTCCCATGCCGCCCGTAACGCGCCCATTGCGGCGCGGTCGTTCGCTGCGAACAGCGCATCGGGGCGCGGCGAGCGGGTCAGGAAATACCGCGCCAGTTCATATCCCGACTCTCGGCTGAAACTGCCGGCGGTGGGCGCGTCAATCAGGGATTCGTCGACAGCCACTTTCTCAACCTTGTGCGCCCGCCGATACCCCTTCTCGCGCTGGCGGACGACGGCAATCGGATGATTGCGCTTAATCATCAAGGCAATGCGTCGTCGTCCTTGCTGCAGCAGGTGGCGCGTTGCCAGCAATGCCCCATGCGCGCGGTCCACCGTGACGCAGTCCAGCGCCAGCCCGTCAATTGGCTCCAGCGTCACCGTGGGAACGCCCTCGTCCAGCAGCGCCCGCACGGCATCGCGCTCCTCCCCGCTATCCGCACCGTCCAGCACCACTCCCGCCGGGCGCAGGCTGCGAAGGCGGCGCAACTGCTCCACGAACCCGCGCGGACGCTGCGGCGGATGGCACAGATGAGTGGCGTAGCCGTGGGCAGCCAGCCGTTCGGCAATCCCGCGCATCTTCGCCATCGTGATCTCTGTGCCAAGGTCGCGCACCAGCAGAATGACCTCATCGCTCTGCCCGCGCCGCAGCCCTCGCGCCAAAGCGTTATGACGGTAGCCCAGACTGGCTGCCGCCGCTCGCACGCGCTCCTGCGTGGCGGGTGGCAGGCGATACTTTTCCGCCTGTCCACTCAGCACCGCCGACGCCGCTGCAATCGAAATCCCTGCCTCCTGCGCCACGTCGCGCAGCGTTGCCATGCCGCATCGTCCTTCTTGCTGAAACGTTTCAGCAGACGGCTTTATCATACAGAAGAAGCGAGAGGTTGTCAAGGAGATTTTGCGGCTGATCGTGATTTCAATCGCGCGGACAGGTGCCATCCATCGTTCACCGCGACGCGCGCGCGTCCACGACGATTCGTTGAGCGTTCTCAATGAGGGTCGCGCGTGGGGTTTGGATGTTTACGATGACTTTGCCGCCGCGTAAAAGGGAGATGTTCACATTCCCCATGAGTTCGAGGTGCCTCTCTTGACCCTGCCCTGCCCCCGGCTTGAGCATGGAGACTTTGGTGCGTGCGTCAATGTGGGTGATGTCATCCACCGCCATGCGCACGATGTAAACACGCTCGTCAGTGACGATTTGGAACAGGCGTCCTATCGTGCGTGGCGGGTCAGGCGGGAGGTTGAAAGTCACAAGGGGGCGGTTGGCATGGGGGAGGCGCAGGGGGCGCGGTGGCGACGGGTTCACACCCCTGTCCATAGCGGGTGGCACGCCGTTGACAATGCGAGGGGCGCGCCGCATCCCGTTCTCGTCGCCGAAGATCATGCGTTCCACGCGCCGGATTTCTTCCAGAATCTCCGCCGCCAGATCGCCGAAATCTAACTCCAAATCACCGAACGGGAATGGTGGACGACGCGGCAACCCCAACAGAAACGGATTGCCTCTGTCCAAGACGATGTTCAATGGATCAGGGTGTGAAGCACGCACGCTGATGCGGGGTTGCCGATGTCGGTGATAGCCGCGAGCCACAACGGTACACTCATAATCGCCCTCCTCCACCTTCTCCAACACAAACACACCCTCGTCGTTGGTAGTGGCTTCGCTGTTGAGCCACGTCTGCCGTTCGATGCCAATGGTCGGCAGCGGCTTCAAGATGACTTTGGCGTTCGGCACAGGCGCCCCTGTCTGGCGGTCGGTCACTTTACCTCTAACCGTCACCGCCTCCGGCGGCGGCTGCGCCTCAGCGGGGCGGAGGCACAGCCACGATAGACAGAGAACAAACGATAAGGAAAGGAGAAGGCGCATTGTCACATCGTATGCAAACGTCATGGCGAGCGGAGCGAAGCCATCCCCCGTCGGGGAGACGGCGGCAGCGGAGGGGATGGCTTCGCTTCGCTCGCCATGACGGGCATTTTCAAGGGAATCGTCGTCGGACATAGATCGTCCTCGTCCTCGGTCGTTTGCAAGGCTTCGAGAACGAGGACGACGACGAGGACGCGGACGATTTTCGAGGAAGGGATAAGAAATGACTGTCCCTCTGCGCCAGGGGGATAGTAGGGGGTTGGTGTCCCCCTTTTGAACCTCCCCCAACCCCTCCTTGGTAAGGAGGGGAGTTTTTGAGATAGGCTCTTATCCCTCCTCCATGCTTTGCTGCCTTAGACGGTGCACGCAGGGGGGTTGTTCTACTGGATTTTGACAGCGATGC
>JANWYM010000385.1 GCA_025055355.1 Abditibacteriales bacterium | reverse complement strand
CAGGAACTCTTCGTCGCTGGACAGTTCCGATGGCTTGATGCCCAACTTCGCCCACTTCTGGGCGCACAACTCATCAATGAAATTGACCGCCGGATACTTTTCCATCTTGGGCAGCGGCCAGACGTAAGGGACGTAAATGCGCGCCACCCCGACCGCGCCCATGTAGCGCACCATGATGACGGTCTCGCCGCGCCCGACGGCGCGCACCAGCCCACCCCTCTGTCCACCGCTGTATCCGACGCCGCCCGTGACGGTGGCGACGCCTTCCTCGCTGGAGTTGAACCGCGCCTTGTGGGTCACGTCCTCGCTTCTGCCGTTGCTGTAAACGGCGCGCACGATGAGTTGCTGCTCCTCGCCAGGACCTTTCAGCACGCGCTCACTGGGGGTGACTTCCAAGCGCACGGCTTCGGGGTCGAGTTCCGTCGGCGGTTGGACGCCCTGTTCAATCCATTGCTTGATCACGTTGTATTCCCACGAACCCACGTCAAAGCGCAGTCCCCCTCCGTGCGGCACCGCCATCGTCGCTTTCTTCAGAATAAGGCTGTTCGTCGGGTCGTGGCGCAGCACGCGGCGGCCCTCGCTCTGACGGGTGAGGGCGCGGTAGTCCAAGTCGGTGTCGTAGGCCAGCAGCGACAGTTTGAAGCCACCCTTCCCATACTGCGCCCCATGGCATGCGCCCATGTTGCAGCCCGTTTTGGACAGAATCGGCTCGACTTCGGTGGTGAAGTTGATGGGGATGTTTGCCTGCGCGTCTTTAACCTTCACGGGGATTTGCGACTGGAAGTTTTGATACTGGATGATGAGCGTGGTCGTGCCGTCACTCACCGGGGTCACAACGCCGTGACTGCTGACTTTTGCAACCTTCGGGTCGGCGATGCGGTAAGTGAGACTCTTCTCCCGCGTCACGTCGCGCAGGCTGGTGTCAGACAGCGACGCGGTGACGATGACCGTCTGCTGGGCGCGCGGACCTTCAAGCAACACCGTCTTCGGGGCGACGCTGATGCCCAGCACGCGCGGCGAGGCGGCCGGCGGCGTCACCTTCGCTTGTGCCGCCGGCTTGGGCGGTGCCGCGAACGCCCGTCCGCAGAGAAAAGCCAGACCGGAGCAGAGGGCGATAACAAAACAAAACGGCTTCTGATGCATGGTTTGAATCCTCCACCGGAAATGTCTCTCACGTTCCCTATACCACACGGGATTCCCCGTCGGTCTGGCGGATTAGACAGAGAGGCTAAGGGGAAAGTTTCAGATGGCGGTGATAATTGGCGTTCCGCATCCGCCGACGCGATGTCGGCGCTAAGCGCAACGGAATGCCCCGATTTCCTCTTGTGCGTTGCGCCCGGAGTCCCCAACCGCTTGGCAGAAGGCATCCGACCGCGTGATAAAGAGGAATCTCCAAAACGACAGAGAAGAAGCAGACGGTAAGGCGGCATAAGCGACTGTTGTCTTTGCAAGGGGTGTTTACTATGACCATTAGCAGTGACGCGCCGGGCAATCTATTTGGGGCGGGGAAGCCGTTGACGCTCACGGTGAGAGACGCGCAAGGCGAGGTGCACTACGCCTTAACGCACTACTTCGGTCAGCGCACGGCGGAAGGGCGCGTGATGGCACGGAACGGGGTAGCGACGATTGCGCTGAGTGGACAGAGACCGGGTTGGTATGAGTTGCGTTGTCAAGACAACACAAGCACGGCGACGGCTGCCGTCGGCGTCGTGATGGATCGCGGCAACGCGCCGCTGCCGCGTGCGGGGCGCGTGTGCGGCGATGCGGCGAGCGCGTGGCTGCTGCACAAAGAGGAGCACCGCAAACCGTTCGCGCAGATGCTGCGCCTCGCGGGCATCCCGTGGGTGCGCGAGCGACTGTCGTGGGGCGAGGTCGAAAGAGAGCCGGGCAGGTTTGAATGGGGCAAGTATCAAACCACCGCTGACACGCTCAAAGCCGAAGGCGTTCGCGTTTATCAGATATGGCACGACTCGCCGGGCTGGACGCGTCCTAACCAACCGAACACGCTTTGCCCCGACGACCTGCGCACCGTCTACCGTTTCACGCAAACCGCTGCCCAGCACTTCGCCCAGCAGATTGAGGCGTGGGAGGTGTGGAACGAACCGGATATTTTCTTCTGGCCCGATTTGAGCGACCGATTCGCCGGATTGCAAAAAGCGGCGTATTTGGGGCTGAAAGATGGCAACCCCAACGCGCTGGTGCTGCATGGCTCGCTCTGCGTCGGCGCCAGCCACTTTGCCCGCCACCTCTTCGCGTCGGACATCGGGCACTACTTTGATGTTTTCAACTGGCACATCTACAACGTGCCGTCCGCGTATCCGCCGACATTGAGCGGTTACAACGAGATTCTGCGCCGCTGTCATCTTGGGGGTCGCCCCGCATGGCTGACGGAAGCGGGCGTGCGCATCACGGGCACAGAGGGCGAGGGTAAACGCCTGCTCAACGCTGCCGACCAGCGCAGGCAGTGTCGCTTCGTGCCGTCATCTGTCGTCATGTCGTTGGTGGCGGGCAACGACAAGCACTTCTTCTTCGTGCTGCCCGATTATCTGGAGAACGGCGTGCAGTTCGGCTCGCTGCATCCAGACTTGACGCCGTATCCGTCGTTCGTCGCGCTGTCGGCGGCGGCGAACTTTCTGGGGTTATCGGAATACGTCGGCGAATACCAAACCGAGGGCATCAGCGCCCACCTGTTTGCGACACCGCGCGGCAACGTGTTGGTGGCGTGGGCGGATAAGGAAGCGGTCTTGACCGCGCCGACGGAACAACGCGCTGTGCACGTCGCAGACATCTTCGGAGACATGCGCGACGTGCCAGCCGAAAATGGAACGGTGCGCGTGAAAGTTGGACCGGAGGCGGTTTATCTCGTCAACGTGGGCAAGGCGATTGAATCGAAAGTTGTGAGAGTTCGTCACGTTCCCGGCAAACTACCACGGAACGAACCGTCGCGGGTTGTGATTGTCGGATATACCGACCTGCCGATAGACAAGGAGCGCGACTGCTACACGATGGACGCGCCGCTCAAACCGTTCACTTACATGGTGGACGTTTACAACTTCGACGCCAAGGCGAACGCAAGCGGCACGGTGGAAGTAGACGCACCGGTGGGCTGGCGCGTGGAGCAATCGAAGCGCGAGGTGAAGTTGGAGCCGATGGGACGTGAAGTGTTATCGTTTCGCGTCACGCCCAGCGGCGGAGGGCTGGGCGAGGTAAAAATAACGGCACGGGGGCAGTTCGGCGGTCAATCTGCGCCCTCGTCGGTCAGTTTCTTCCAGTTCGACCCAGCGGCGTTGACGCCCGTGCAGCGCAAAGCGTTGGATTGGGCGAACGCAGCAAAGTGGCAGCCGAGCGCGTCGAGTAACGGCGCGGTGACGGTGAACGCGGTGGACGCCAACACCTTGCGTATCGAAGCGCGTTTTCAAGGCGAAGGCGACCGTTGGGCGTATTCGATGCTGTCGTTCGACGCGCCGATGGATTTCTCTGCGTTCGATGGGATTGCGTTTGACTTGAAGACCGACGCGAGTGACGCCGAGTCTTACGTGCGCATGATTCTCACCGAAGCCAGCGGCGCGCAATACCTGACCGGCACGCGCATCTCCGGCGACAAGCGGCGCGTTGTGTTTCTGTTCGCCGACATGAAGTGGGGCGGTTTCTCGCCGCCTGACCCCAATCACCGCCTCGACCTGAAGCAAATCACCACCGTCAAATTGGGCTGCAACACGCCGCGCGACCGGATGTGGTTTGAAGCGGGGCACTTTGAGTTGGTGAAATTTGCCGACGCCAAGTAGCGGCTGCGGGAATTCACCCAACGCCGGTGAGCGGCAGTCGTGTAGAATGGACAACAGAGGGGCTGTTCACAGATGGCACGGATGACACGGATTATGTCCCTGCCCTTGCTGCATCACCGTGACTTCATCCGTTTAATTCGTGCCATCCGCGAACAGCGGCTCACCACGCACAAGGAGAAAAGCCGTGACATCCCGCGAACGCATTTTGCTCGCGCTCAACCACCAAGAACCCGACCGCGTGCCGATCCACGACTCGCCGTGGGCGACGACAATCCGGCGGTGGCGGCAGGAGGGACTGCCAGAGAACGTCAGCCCGCACCAGTATTTCGGCTACGAGATTGTAGGCTTCGGGGCGGACCTCTCCTTCCAGTTGCCGACGCAGACCGTCGAGGAGACCGACGATTACACCATCGTTCGCAACGCCAACGGCGCGCTGGTGAAGAACTGGAAGCACGCCACCTCCACGCCGGAGATGATAGACTTCACCATCACCACCCGCGAGAAGTGGGAGGAATACAAGCCGCTGCTGGCGTGGAACGACAAGCGAGTGAACTGGGACGCAGTGGAAGATTGCCGCCGGGCGCGGGAGCAGGGGCAGTTCGTCGTGTTCTCAGCAGCGTTCGGCTACGACAAGACGCAGGGCATCGTCGGCAGCGAACGGCTGCTGATGGCGATGGTAGAGGACCCGGAGTGGTGTCGGGATATGTTCGAGACCGCCTCCGACATGGTGATTCAAGCCGCCGAGGAGATGATGACGCGCGGGTTTGAGTTCGACGGCGCGTGGGTCTACGATGACAACGGCTATCGCAACGGCACGCTGTTCTCGCCGCGCT
>JANWYM010000384.1 GCA_025055355.1 Abditibacteriales bacterium | reverse complement strand
CACAGGGAGCGTATAACCACACCGACAGCACTTGATGTTAGTGATGATGTTGACCATACGACATTTCGTGCACTGCCATCCGTCCACGTCGGGTGAACGCATCTGACCCGCTCCGCAGTAGTCACAATACCGTTGCTCATAAGACAGAGGCTGATGGCAGTTAACACAGTAGACGGGTTGATACATGACTCTCACCTCGTAGCAGCAGGCTTCGCTGAAGGAAGAGAAGTCCCAAGTTCACCCAGCCACTGGTCAAATTGGGTTTGATGACGCTTGAATTGGGAGACGGTTTGATATTGACTTTGCAACTGCTGCAAACCGTTCTTGTCTCTGCGCTGATAGAGCCACTGCCCTAATTCCAGCGCCAGCCCTTCAAACGCCTCTGGGTCCCTCTGACTCAACTCCTGCCTAAGCACCTCCAACCCCTCGTCCTTTGCGCGCGGGCTATCCTCGCGTATGAGTTGATGGACGAAACCCACTTGCCACCTGAACGCCTGGCGCACGGCTTGTTCAATCTCCACCGCTCGGGGACCACTACTCTGTTGCATCGCGGGGTTGTTGGTCGGAAACACAGCGGCGTAGTGTCTTTGGAGCGTTAGAAGGCTCTGCCAATCGTGGCGGTCACGGAAGAAGGAGAGCAAGTGTCCCACGAGTTGATCCAATGCCTCTGGGAACTGGCTCTGGATGTGCCGATTGACAAAGGATAGCCCTTGTTGAACTGCCTGCCTGTCGCCCCTTTGAATACGCCTCAGCACAAGATAAAAATCACAGTTTCCCTTTCGTTCTCCGCGCTGTGCCAGTCCTTCGCGCCGTGTTAGTTGAAGACATTCCTCCGCTTCCTTGGTGACATCTGCACCGCTGGGCTGCTTGAGTTCCGCCCAGACGATGAAGTGCAGACAGACGGCGCGGTTGTGCGTCTGGTCTAGCCGCTTAGAATACTCTGTCCCAACGAACTTCTTTGCCCAATCGCGGGCGGCATTTATGTTTTGGAGAGGCAACTGATTAAAGAGGGGCTCGACTCTTCCCGCATCCAATGGCGTTCTCTCATCATCGGTCCCCCCTGTATGTTTCTCGATCCACTGCGAAAGCCCTTCACCGATTCGCTGGGAGACCCCCTTTTTCGGCTCCTCGTGACCGGGAAACGAGGCAATGAACTTTCGCAGGTAACCTTTTTCTTCCTCCTCTTTTGCCCGTCGGATGCGCTCTGCCTCGCGATAGGCGATGTTCCGCTGCACCTGCGCGGATGCTTGCATCGCCCGCTGAGCGCCCGTCCAGAGAAGGATGAGGAGGAGCAACGCGGCGACGAGGCGTGCCGCCGACGCGCCGACGCCCCGCAACGGGAGCTGCTGGGAGCGCCATGCTATGAGCATCGAGAACACTATGCCTGCTGCGAGGACGCCGCAGAGCGCAGAGACGAGAACCGCGCTGGCTCTGTCATGCACCAGCCGAGGAGCCACAATGACATAAAGCCATGCCGCCAGCGCACAGGCGGCGAGCGAGGTGTTGACCCATGCCCATCCCGACAACCTCCAGCGCGGCTTGGGCGGTGCATCCCTGACGCGGCGCATTGGCGCAGTCGGCGTGACGGAGGGTGAGGCTACAGGCTCAATGAGCCGCTGGGCACATTCGCGGCAGTAGGGGCGTCCGTCGCGCAACACGCGGCATGCTTCGCACACGCTGCGACGACATTTAAGGCAGATGCTGATGCGCGGGCGCAAGGGGTGAAAGACACAAACGGCAGCGTCAACGACGGCAACAGACGGGGCGGTCGCGTTCGGGGGGGGCGCTGGCGATGCCGCCGCGCCCGCAGCGTTGCCATCCGAGCGGTTAGCCGCCTGCCGCTTGCGGTCGTAGTCGGCGCGCTTTTGCGGGTCGCTCAGCACGCTGAACGCCTCATTGATGCGCTTCATGCGTTCCTCCGCCCACGCCCGCCGCTCCGGCGGATGCAGGTCGGGGTGGTAGCGCGATACCAGCACGCGGTAGACGCGCGCAATCACTTCAGGCGAAGCGTTCGGGTGAACTTCCAAAATTTCATAATAGTCGCTCATCGCTCTCTCACCCTCGTCGCCGCAGGTTTTCCTCTACGTCCATGACGACATACATCAATTCGCCCCACACCGTCAACCACAACCACATCAGCCAACCGATGAGGGCGATCACTCCTGCCGCAAGCATGCCGATGAGAAACCCCAGCGCAAGGGACTCTCGGAGCCACATCAGCATAGAGACAAACGCCAGCCCAGCAAGGACGTAGCAAACAAAGCGCATGAGGTCCGCGCTTTGGATCATCAGGTCCGCTGCCGTCGTCAAGCCGACGTATTTCTTCCCGCTCTCCACCAGCGGCACGAGGTCCTCTTGGACGCGCCTTCCCTGCGTCGCGGGCGCTTGAACGACGGGCGGCGTCACGGGCGTCCCGGCGGCTGCTTGCGTGCCTGCGGTGACTCCGCTCAAACCACCGCCACATTTGGAGCAGAAACGGTCTGTCGCCTCCACTGTGGCTCGACAATTCGGACACAGCATGGTTTAACCTCCCTCTCCTAACATTCGGCTGGGGTCGGGCGTCGGCGGGGCAACGAGCCGATTGCCGCACTGCCGACAGAAGAGGTCGCCGACTTTGGCGGCGTTGCCGCAATGCGTGCAGAGGTTGGCAAGGGTGGCGTCTGTGCCCGGTGGGGTTGATGTGGTCGCTGACGGAAGAGCGCGCGGCGGCGCGGGCTCTTCCGCCGGCAGTATCGCGGGCGGGGGATGTCCATGCCCCGCCGCCAGAACGCTTTGCTCCGCCGCTTGGAGCGACTCCCACATCCGCGCGCCAATGAGGTAACTGACCAGCGATTCGGTGGGGAACGTGCCGCTCGCCAAGTCGTTCAACACCAGTTGCCGTCCCTGTGCCAGCCCGACGATGATCGTGGCGGTGCTGATGCCCGACGCGCGCACCGTGTAGCGGTTGATGCTATTGAGCGGGAGCAACTGCGGCAGCGGCAGGCGGTCGGTCATGAGCAGCAGACGATAGTTGGTCAACACAAAATGCCCGTCCAACATCGCCACCAAAAACTCCCCCCGCAGCGGCGCGCGCGTGCGGTCAAACAGCCGCCGATAAGCCGTCTCGCACAGTTCGCGCAGCACGGTCGGCGGTGCGCCCGGCTGCACCCTCGCGTTCAGCGGTGACTCAGGAATGAGCGCTTGAATCGCCGCGTCGTAAGTGTTCTGGTAGAAAGCCAACCGGTTGGGGTCCATCTCGTTCAGCATCGCGCTCGCCACGCCGCTGAACCAATCCAGCGCGTTCTGGAACTGCGCCATGATGTCGGCGTCATCTGGCTTTTGGCAAAGGGCGAGTTCGAGGTCGCGCACCGCCCGCACCGCCGGCAGCCACCCCACGCTGACGAGCCCCCTCCGCCGCGTCGCCTCCTGAGATTCCACCAGCGCCGCTAACCCGCGCAGGAAAGGGACCGCCACGTCATGCTCAGGACGGTGCCGCAGCAGCGACTTCAACTCTGCGAGGTAACGCTGCAACAACGCGCTCTGCTTGCCCGCCACCGGGTCGGGGGTAGGAGAAGTGTGGGCTCGGTAGACCGCTCCGTGACCGTCGCGGCTCGGCGATGTCGGTGCACGCGTATGCAAGCGCGCGACTGCCCATCCCATCAGGCGGCAGGCTTCGCCGAACTGCCCGCGCCGCGCGCGGTCACAGGCGCACGCCACCAAGCCCAGCACCCCGCTCTCGCGCTCGACAAATCCCATCGCCACCTCTCGCCCGCGCCGTGGCTCTTCCCAGTCGGGGTGCAGCGCGTGCAACACCTCAAACAGGTCTATCGCCTCAGCCAATAACTCCTCGCTCCCCGTCAGGCACGCCAGCAGTTTGGCGCACGCTTCCATGAAGGTCAGGCGTTCCGCGCCACGGTCCGTTTGCCGGATGCGCTCCATCATCTTCGCGGCGCCCCCATACATCCGATGTTGCGCGAGGTGACAACTCTGCTGCATCCGCTCGTTCAGGGCGCGGTCGCCGAACACCACCAGCATCGGGTTGAAAAGATGACTCAACGCCTGAGTTAGGGTCTGCCGCGTCTGCGGGCGGTTATCGCCGCACCGCAAAGCGGCTTCCAGCGACAGTGCCGCCTCCAGGTAGTCCCGCTTGCGCAGTGCGACCAGGCCCAAGTTGTAGCGATGCATCGGGTTCCAAGGCTCGCGATGAATCGCCTCAACCAAGTGCTGCCGTGCCTTCGTCAGGTCGTTCAACTGCGCCCGCGCCACACTTAACAAACCGTGCGATTCAGCGTCGTGCAAGTCATCCAAAGCGGTGGCGTCCAGCAACTGCACCACGTGCTCGAACGCGCCGCGCTGCAGGCTCTGCCGGGCTGCCGCCTTGCGCGATTGAAACTCCTTTGCGCTCACGGCGGATTGTCGCCCGTCGCGTCGCAGCGGAGAGTCCGCGACGGCGTCGCGAGCGGCTTGCAGAGCGGGTTTCAACCTCACCACCAAATCCCCCCGCTCTCCGCCGCCGATGCGCTTGGGTAACCCCAGCCCCGGCAGACGCAGGGGAGCGTCGCTCCCCCCGTCGGGCAGGGGCACTTCAATCGGACCTGTCAGCGTCGGCACGGTCAGTTTATCGCCTGCAGGGGGTTCGAC
>JANWYM010000383.1 GCA_025055355.1 Abditibacteriales bacterium | reverse complement strand
TAACACCAGCCGCGGCTCCCTCCCCATCATCACCGCCAGCCGCCCATCCTCCAAAATCTGGGGGCGCATAGCGTAATAACTTAATCCCCCCGTTTCCCCAGCCAGCACAACGTTCGCCCACTGCACCCAACTGCGCTTCGGATCCCCGCTCACGATTCTGACCTTCCCTGTCAGGTCTATACAGAGCAACACAGACACGTCCGCTGGGGGCAAGGCGGGATAAATCTTCGGTCCCTTCCGCTTACCCAGCGCCCAGATATGTTCAGCGTCCGCCCAGCCCAAGAGGGTTGTATACGTGCTCTGGATGGTCTTGAGGTCGTTATCAAAGTAGTTTCCAAAGTCTTCGAGGGGATGCTTAAATCGGAAAGAGGCAATTTCTTGTCCTCCAGGGTAGGTGTAGACTCCGAACCACTGTTCTCCTCTCTCATCATACCAATCCAAGCGCCCTAGAAGGACTCGGTCTCCGCTGGGATAGGCTGAAATGGTGGAGGCTGCCACATTTGTAAACCGCCGCACCTGTCCCGTCTCAGGTTGCACCGCCAACACCTGCAAAAGCGGTATATCTTCCGCGCCAAAGTCTTCATAGTGCCTAATCCCAGGCGCCACTGAGAGGAGCAGCTCATCCCTAACCCATTCCATATTGACCACTACAAAGTCCTTGTCCTCACTACTCCACACCGGGCGCACAAGACGCCCATCTGCTCCCACCTCCCATATCACCGCGCACATCGGCTCAATCACGCGCGTGCCCTTGACGGGACCCGCATACCTCTCCTCGGGCGGCTCACCTTTCACAATCTGCACCCCCTGCCAGACCTGCGCCACCCACCTGCCACTGGCACTCGCCTCAAAATACGAACCATAAGACCGAGAATAACCTTTGTCGCGAGTAAAGAGCGTCTCTAAACCCTGCCACTCCAACCAAGCCTCTCCCTGTCCAAGCTCTACCCGTGCAGGGGTAGCTAACGCTGCGAGCAGCAAACCTGCTATGAAGACACCTGTTGTTTGTGTTTTCATCTTTCATTCCTCCTTACTTGGGGGATTTTGCCCAGACGTGAACAATGTCTGGGATCTTGCGGGAGGTGTTTATCGGGGGCGGGTCCCACCCCTGAACAGGGTTGCCGGAGGCGTCTTTCCAACGATACTTGAAACTGGTGCTGCCGCCGCCGTCCAACATCATAGCATCGCTAATGCGGATGGTCACCTTCTGCATCTGTTGCATGTAGGCGGACAAGCCGGTCGTGAAAAAGTCCCGCGTCTCATTCCAAGTCCAGCCGGGGCTGGTAGCCACAATGAGGAAGAAATGCCTTCTGTTGCCTGTCCAACCCACTGCCGTTCGCGGGCGATCGGTGGTGTAATCGGGCCAGTCTGCCCCTTGATCTACTGCCCCCCGCCCTTGACTGCCCCATTGAGAATCAGGCATCCAATCCCGCTCAAGCCTGCCGCGTAGCCGTTAATCATGGTGGGGGAAAGCACGTATTCCGTCCCGTTATACTGCATCTCCTCCACCCGAAAATCGGTGCTGAAACCATTCATGCCAAATGCCCACTTGCGTTCCTTGGGACGGTTTCCTACTCAGTTGCCCTTCGCTTCCCCCACGTGCCCCAGGACGTCCTCTGGCTGGGTGGGGTTGAAAAATCCGCCGTTCACCGCCGCCCGAATCTGCTTATTTTGCGTATTGTCCAGCACCCACTGGACGGCAGCATTCACCAGCGCAGGGTTGAAATACTCCGTTCGCTTGCCCACTTCGTTAGGCAGACGACACCAGGCACCATGCCACGCAGCTCCCGCATAATGTCCATTGATGTAGATAATGGGAATCTGCATCGTTGTCTGATTCCGCTCCAACGCCCACTTTTGCCGATGCCCCTTCTCGCGGTCAGCATGGCTGTCTCTGGCGGAAATCACAAACCGATACTCCCCTGCCTTGTCCATCAGACTCACGGGCACCCTGACCAGCACCGCGTGCTGCTTCCCCTCCGTGCTCGTCGTCAGTCCATCGTTCGCATTGTGCTCGATACACAGCAAATGGGCGATGTTCCACTTGCCCCGCTGCGGGTCGTGCTGCAAGTCTGGGTCATACAACCGAATGACGCCCGCCGATGCCCCCCGCAGCGGCTGGTAGTCCACCGGGTCCTCGTCCACTGCCCCATCGCCATCATCATCTATTCCGTTCACCGCGTCCTCATTCTCCCATAAATCCCCATCGTTGTCCAGCGGCACAGGCACTTCCCGTAACTTGTAGCGCTGGTGGACTGCTTGCTTGACCAGTTCCACACGATGACCAACGTGCTGGGCGACGGCGTGGGGGCGGCGAGGCGGGAGAGGACGGAAGGAGTCAGAGAAAGAACCAGCGGCTCAAGGGTGTCCCTGCTGCTGCTCCTCCCTGACATCAGATGGATCTCCCTCAACTTCGTCGTTAAAGCAAACCATTTCAGCGCGCTGATTAGGTTGACAGGAAGGAGGCAAAGAAGAAAGGGATGACGTTCTTCAATTAATCAGTCCTCACCAATCGAGTCACGCTCCAGTGCATGCGATCCCTACCAATACTCCTTTTTGTCGACAAACAGACTACCCTCGGCGCTTAACACCGTCCTGACGATACCACTGCTGTCCACTTTAATCACGCACTTATTGTCAATGTCTGCGGCATAGAGATTGCCTTTCATATCAACAGCAATGCTAAAAATCCTTCCCAACTCTGCCTCTAAGGCTTTTCTTCTGCGTCCCACATAACTGAGTTGGCCGCCCCCTGCTACGACGGTTATGACCCCTGTTTTATCTACCTTGCAGACAGCGCCGTGTAGAGCGATGTAAAGAGTTCCTTGGGTATCAAAGGCAACATCACTGAGATTGCCCAGGCTCGTTTGGAGGGCTTGCCCTCCGTCTTTGATGACACCCCACCGTCCATTGCCCGCCACTGTGGTGATGATGCCTGTCTTGTCCACTTTGCGAATGCGAGAATATTCTGTAATGTGAAGATTGCCTTCGTTATCAACGGCAATCCCCCCTGTCGGACTTAACCGTGCTTTGATAGCCTTCTCCCCCTCTCCGCCGTCATCGCGTTGCCCACCCCCTGCTACCGTCGTGATGATGCCCTGCCGATCCACTTTGCGAACGCGAGGGTTATTAGTCTGGAGAATGTATAGGTTACCCTGCGTGTCAATCGCAATGCTGTGAGGGGACGGCAGCCACACTTGCACTGCTTTCCGACCCTCCCCAATACTTTCGCCCCGCCCACCTCCCCCCACTGTGGTAATGGTGCCTTGCGTATCTACTTTGCGAATCCGCCAGGTGCCGGCATCGGCGATGTAAAGGTTGCCCTGAGCATCTACGGCAACATCGGAGGGATGTGAGAGGCTGGCTTTTGTAGCTTTCCCGCCATCTTCACTATAGTCACGCTTCCCATTCCCCGCCACCCGCTCCAATTGACCCTGGGGGTCTACCCTCCAGACGCAATGATTGCCTGTATCAGCCACATATAGATGTCCCTTTCTGTCCACTGCCACAGCGACAGGTTGCAACCCGCGTATGCGTATGCCGAATAGCGATGCAGCTCGGTGATACTGCCACCATACGATCACTGCCAGTATAAACGGCACACCATACCGCCACACCCACGGCCTGCGTATGGTAGCGGATAATTTACATATGCCGAGCGAAGCCGATAAGTTAAGCGTCTGCTCAACCTTGTCGGCACCTGTCTTTTTGCCTAACGTCTCCCTCTTCACCTAATTCTCCCCCCAGACGTTGATATGCCCCCTATGAATGCAATTGACATGATTGACTTCAGGGTCATCACCAGTGGTGCGACTCCAGGATCCGCCATTATTTGCGAGTCGGTGACAAACATGCCAATCAATCTTGTCGGAGCATCGTGACCCGCGCTGACCGTTGCCCTCGGGTGGGGGTTGGGGACTGAAACTAACTCTCATGAATTCGTAGAAATTATACCGATAAATCAGCAACTGCTTCGTTCTAGCGTTCGACGACCCTCCAGGAACGTCAATAGAGAACATGGCTCCAAGTTGACTTGCATTGTTTGTATTCGTCGGCTCGGGACTTTCATCAAGGTCCTGAGTGTTGTCGTCATTTGCACTGTCTTTGCGATGGTCTCCTGCCGGCCAATTCACGACTGTGTCAGGAAACGGTCGGTCGACACCGTCTTCCGTAATCCTTCCCATTCTTTGTCGCGTGATATCAAATTGCACTTTCTTGACTGTCTGGATGCCCCGTGGCAGGACCACAAAGCGGAATCCGATGTTATTGGCGACAGACTCGTCAATGGGTCGCAAGCCATAATGCAGATCCCTGTCCTCAGGGTCTGACCAACCAGTAATTTGAAAAGCGTTGGGGACATAAAAATCCCGCCATTGTGCGTCACTTCGATCGTGCTTCGCGCTGTCAAATTCCGCCCATACTGCTGTTGCCCGCACCCTGTCTCTTCGCCCTTGGTATTCCATCTCTAACCAAATCTCCCGTAAAGACGCGCTCCAAGTCGTCGCTTCCACCCAAAGTTCATACTTCTGTCTGGCTTGCGTGGTGACAACGAACTGGAAACCATCGTCACTGAGCGGTCTCTCTTGTCCTTTGTAGGAATAATCCCAGAGACGGATATAACTACC